>NZ_JBEOYO010000007.1:0-146102 GCF_040297125.1 Streptomyces sp. NPDC001868
GGGGCTGCGCCCCGTGCTTTTCAGGGGCGCGGCCCCGCCGGCTTTCAGGCCGGCAGGGCCGTGGTCTTTCACCCGGGGCTGTGGTCTTTCAGGCCGACGGGGCGTGATCCTTCAGGTCGGCGGAGCCGCGGTCTTTCAGGCCCGCAGGGGCCTGAATCTTTAGGGGCGCGGGGAACTGCGCGAGAAGCCCCACCGGACCCGCACCAGCCGACGAACCGAACCCCCCGAGCTGTCAGGCGGCCACAGACACCCCCACCTCCGCCGGGGCGAGCGCCAGTTCCAGAACCTGGCGGACATCGGTGACGGCATGGACGTCGAGCGTGTCGAGGACCTCGGCGGGCACATCGTCGAGGTCCGCCTCGTTCCGCTTGGGAATGATGACGGTCGTGACCCCGGCCCGATGCGCCGCCAGCAGCTTCTGCTTGACGCCACCGATGGGCAGCACCCGCCCGGTCAGCGAGACCTCCCCGGTCATCGCCACATCCGTACGGACCAGCCGCCCGGACAGCAGCGAGGCCAGGGCCGTCGTCATGGTGACACCGGCGCTCGGCCCGTCCTTGGGAACCGCGCCCGCCGGGAAGTGGATGTGCACACCCCGGTCCTTGAGGTCGGCGACCGGCAGCTCCAGCTCCGCACCGCGCGACCGCAGGAAGGAGAGCGCGATCTGCGCGGACTCCTTCATCACGTCACCCAGCTGCCCGGTGAGCGTCAGCCCCGCCGCGCCCGTCTCCGGGTCGGCGAGCGACGCCTCGACGTACAGCACGTCACCGCCCGCCCCGGTGACCGCGAGCCCGGTGGCGACACCCGGCACGGCCGTACGCCGCTCCGCCGGATCCTGCGCCGCCTCCGGCACATGGTGCGGGCGCCCGATGAGCCCGCGCAGATCCCCGTCGGTGACGGTGAACGGCAGCTCCCGCTGCCCCAGTTCGTGCTGGGCCGCGACCTTGCGCAGCAGCCGCGCCACGGACCGCTCCAGGTTCCGTACGCCCGCCTCGCGCGTGTACTCACCGGCCAGCTTGCGCAGCGCGCCCTCGTCGAGGACGACCTCGTCGGCGCCGAGCCCGGCCCGGTCCAGCTGCCGGGGCAGCAGGTGGTCCCGGGCGATGACGACCTTCTCGTCCTCGGTGTAGCCGTCCAGCCGGACGAGCTCCATCCGGTCGAGCAGCGCCTCCGGGATCGCCTCCAGCACGTTGGCGGTGGCCAGGAAGACGACGTCGCTCAGGTCCAGCTCGACCTCCAGGTAGTGGTCCCGGAAGGTGTGGTTCTGGGCCGGGTCGAGGACTTCGAGCAGCGCGGCGGCCGGGTCGCCCCGGAAGTCGGAGCCCACCTTGTCGATCTCGTCGAGCAGGACGACGGGGTTCATGGACCCGGCCTCCTTGATGGCGCGGACGATACGACCGGGCAGCGCGCCCACGTACGTACGCCGGTGCCCGCGGATCTCCGCCTCGTCGCGCACCCCACCGAGCGCGACCCGGACGAACTTGCGCCCCATGGCGTGTGCCACGGACTCCCCGAGGCTGGTCTTGCCGACACCGGGCGGCCCGACGAGCGCGAGCACGGCACCGCCGCGCCGCCCGCCGACGACACCCAGCCCCCGGTCCGCACGCCGCTTGCGCACGGCCAGGTACTCGGTGATGCGCTCCTTCACGTCCTCGAGGCCCGCGTGCTCGGCGTCGAGAATCCTCTTCGCCCCCCGGATGTCGTACTCGTCCTGGGTCCGCTCGTTCCACGGCAGTTCGAGCACGGTGTCGAGCCAGGTCCGGATCCACCCGCCCTCGGGCGACTGGTCGCTCGACCGCTCCAGCTTGTCGACCTCCTTGAGCGCGGCCTCCCGTACGGTCTCCGGCAGATCGGCGGCCTCGACGCGGGCCCGGTAGTCGTCGGACTCCTCGCCGTCCTGCTCGCCGTTCAGCTCGCGCAGTTCCTTGCGGACGGCTTCGAGCTGGCGCCGCAGCAGGAACTCGCGCTGCTGCTTCTCGACGCCCTCCTGGACGTCCTTGGCGATGGTCTCGGCGACGTCCTGCTCGGCGAGGTGGTCGCGCAGCTGCTGGGTGGCGAGCTTCAGCCGGGCGACCGGGTCGCCGGTCTCCAGGAGCTGGATCTTCTGCTCGGTGGTGAGGAACGGCGAGTAGCCGGAGTTGTCGGCGAGCGCGGAGACGTCGTCGATCGCCTGCACCCGGTCCACGACCTGCCAGGCGCCGCGCTTGCGCAGCCAGCTGGTGGCAAGTGCCTTGTACTCCTTGACGAGTTCGGCGACCTGGCCGGGCAGCGGCTCCGGCACGCTCTCGTCGATCCGCGTCCCCTCGACCCACAGCGCGGCGCCGGGCCCGGTGGTCCCGGCCCCGATCCGCACCCGGCCGAGCCCGCGGATAAGCGCCCCGGGGTCCCCGTCCGCCAGCCGTCCGACCTGCTCGACGGTCCCGAGCACACCCGTGCCCGCGTACGCCCCGTCGATCCGCGGCACCAGCAGCACCTTCGGCTTCCCGGGCTCCGCCCGCGCCGCCGCCTGCGCGGCCTCCACCGCGGCCCGTACATCCGTGTCATTGAGGTCCAGCGGCACCACCATTCCCGGCAGCACGACCTCTTCGTCGAGCGGCAGCACGGGCAGGGTGAGCGGTGCGGACGTGGATGCCATGATCTCTCCCTAGGCAGTCAAGTTGAGCTATGCCGACTCAATGCACCTGAGCCGATGAATGTTCCCCGAGGGGCGGGGCGTTCGCTGTGGGCGATCACGGCAGCCATGGCGGCGCCGACCGGCACGTAATAGCCTCATGCCACTATCACCTATTACGAACACGGGGGCCGTGGTGGACGGAATCGTGCGTGCCTGGGCCGACGGATGGGTCGTGTCGCGCGGCGCGGCGCCCCCGGCGGCCGAGCCCTGGGGCCTGACGATCGACATGGGGATGGCCCAGCACGTCACCCGCCACGTCTTCACCGCGACGAACGACGACGTGGAGGAGGCGACGGTCCGCAAGGTCGCGGACGCCGTCACCGGAGCCGGGACCTGGCTCAAGGTCTTCGCGGAGCCGTCGAGGGTGACCCCCTGGCTGGGCGAGGGCTGGTGGGTGGACCCCGAGCCGGGCTGCCTGATGTCGGTACGCCTGAGGACACCGAAGGCCCCGGCCCCCGTCCCCGACGGCTACCGGCTGCGCACCTGGTCGCGCGGCGGTGTGACCCGGGTGATGATCGCCGCACCGGACGGCTCCTGGGCCGCGCGCGGCCAGATCGCCCCGACCGGCGCGACGGCGGTCGTCGACCAGATAGAGACCTCCCCGGACCACCGCCGCCGCGGCCTCGGCACCCTCGTCATGCACACCCTCACCCGTGCCGCCCTCGAACAGGGCGCGGAGACAGGGGTGCTGGGCGGAACTCCGGACGGGCGGGCGCTGTACGAGTCGCTGGGGTGGCGGGTGGAGGCGCCGCTGACGAGTGCGAAGTTCACGGGGCGGCCGCGAGTGGAGCGCTCGTGAGCGGAGGGCTGCCCGAGCGGAGGGCGTACGCGCCCTCTGTGCGTCCTCCGCGCGCCCTCTGAGCGGCGCGCGGGCGCCGCCCGGACCACCCGCGCACATCCTCGCCCCACAGGACAGCCGCCACTCACGCAACCTCACACAGCGCATCGGGCGATAGCTGAACGTGATGACATTGGCGGCCGCCCCTGGTGACCTCGCGGCCCGATCGACCGACGACCACCGAGGCCGCATGACCACGTTTCCCGGGTGCCCGTCCTGCACCGACCCGCCGCCCGCACCCGCCCCCGAGGACGACGCCCCCTGCGACAGCCACCTCGTCCACGCCATGGCCGAGGGCAGCGGAGAGGCGCTGTCGGAGCTGTTCAGCCGGCACGCGGGAAGCGTCTTCGCGTATCTCCTGAACCGCGGATTCTCCGCCGACACCGCCGAGGACGCGGTGCAGGAGGCGTTCCTGTCCGCGTGGAAGGGCGCGTCGTCGTTCCACGAGGGCAACGCCATCGGGTGGTTGATGCGGATCGCCCACCGCCGGGCCCTCGACCTCGTCCGCGAGCAGGGCCGCCGTGCCGCCCTCGACGAGCGCGTCCAGTCCGCGCCCCCGGCCGACACCACGGTCCCCTCCGCCGAGGACTGCCTCCTCGCCTCCTCCCCGCGCTACACCGCCGTCGCCGTCGCCCTCGCGGAACTTCCGGCGGCCCAGCGGGACGTCATCGAGCTGCGCTATCTCCACCGGCTCAGCGTCCGCGAGACCGCCGAGCGGCTGGGGGTGGCGGAGGGGACGGTGAAGGCGCGGGCCTCGCGCGGGTGTGCCCAGTTACGGCGGTGGTTGCTGACGCATGGGGACGGAGGTGACGAGGAAGGTGGTCGCGGCGACCGGGTTCCACGTCCGCGTCCGTAACGCGTGGGCGCGGCGGACCGACTCGGGCGCCGGCCATCTGCGGGTGCTGCGAGCGCAGTTGCGGAGGGGACCGGCGGCGCCCGGAGCGGCGGTGTTCACGGTCGTCCTCCTGCTGACCGCCTGGCCCTCGCGCACCTCGCCGCACGAGGAGGCCTGGCACGGGGACTGGATCAACACGAGCGCGGTCCTCGGCTCGAGTCTCGCCTTCGGACTGCCGGTCGCCGTGGGCGTCGCCTGCTGGCAGGGCGGTGCCCAGACACGTGCCGGCATGCGCTGGGCCCAGGAACAGGCGGTACGTCCGCCGGTCGCCCGGGCTCTGCTCGCCTGCGCCCCGTCCGTCCTGTGGCCGCTGACCGCGTTCCTCGCCTTCACGCTCCTGCTCATGGGCATGACCTGGTGGACCGCCACAGCCGGAGCACCGCCCTGTCTCGAAGCGGCCTACAGCACACTGCTGCTGACCGCGCTCACGGCACTGGCGCACGTCCTGGGCGAGTTGCTGCCGCTGCGCGTCGTACCCGTTCTCGCCGCGGTGGGTTCCGCGCTGCTGCTCTCCCTCAACTCCGCCAGGACGAGCTACGGCTCCCTGGCCAACGGGCTGACGTTCTACGACGTCACTCCCGACCGGCGCTACACGGGCCGCCCCGTCCCCGGATACGAGGACGATTTCGGTTCCCCTTCGGCATACGACTACTGGGAGACCTCTGCTCCCTCCGACGTGACCTGGCCCTACTGGCTGCTCCTCGCCCTCCTGGCCACCGCGACGGCCACGGCGGTCGGGGTCCTGGCCCGGCGGTGGCTCCCCGTGGCACTCCTCTGCGCCGCTCTGACGTCGGCCGCGGTCCTGCCCGTCGACTACGCGGCCACACGCCCCGAGCCCGTCCTCATGGCGGTCCGCTGTTCACGCGGCACACCCGTTCTGTGCCTGTCGGACGACCGGGCGGCCTTCCACCAGGAGTCACGCCGGATGGTCGCCCACTTCGCCGCCCGACTGGCCGATGTACGTGGGGCACCCTCCCACTACCTGGCGACGGCGGAGACGGGACGCGGCTGCCGGTCCCCCGGCCCGTACACGTCTCCCAGGGGATGGACGGTGGAGTTCGCCGCGACCGACGCACCGGACATCCGGTTCGACGAGGTCGCCCATGACATCGCCATGTCATGCAGCCTCGGCTCCAACGACTCGCAACGGCATGCCGAGTACCTCGTCGCGGCCGTCCACACCTGGCTGGTCCCGGTCGAGCGGCGCGGCCCGCACACCCGCCCGCCGGCCGTACGCCGCGCGGTGGCCCGCCTCTCCGCCCTGCCGCACCGCACCCGCGCCGCCTGGTTGACCGACTACTTCACCGCCCTTCGACGCGATTCCCCCATCCCCGGGCTCCCGGCCCCGGGGGCAGACAGCCCGTCCCGGAAGAAGCCCGCCCGATGACCGATCCGCTGCCCCTCGTCCATCCCCTCCCGCGTATCGACGACGGCCACCTCCCCCTCTCCTGGGTCGCCGGCTACGCCGAAGGTTCCCTTTCCTCCGACCTGATCACGCACACCGAGGCCCACCTCCTCGCGTGCCGCCACTGCTCCGGCGCCGTCAACTCCTCCGTACAGAACGGAATCCACGGCATGCGACTCGACGCCATGCGTGGCGCACTGCTCAGCCGACTCGGCGGCCCCCCGCCCCCCAGCGATCCGCCGCCCCCGGCCGGGCCGGACAACGGCCGACCAGGGCGGCGTCCCCCCTGGCTGGCCGCGGTGCACGGGCTACGGCTGCCGTGGCTGTTGGCCGTACTCGCCGTGTGCACGGCCGGAGTGGGGCTCGCCCACCTCCATGACAACCGCGCCGTCCTGCCCTCCTTGCTCCTCCTCGCCCCGGTCCTGCCGCTGCTGTGCGTGGCGGCGAGCTACGGCGGAAAGGCCGACCCGTTCGCGGAGGTGACCCGCACCACCCCCTCCGGAGGGCTACGGCTTCTCCTGATCAGGACCGGGCAGGTGCTGGCCCTGTGCGTGCCGTTGCTCTCGATGGCGGCACTCGCCCTGCCCCGGACCAAGACCCTCGAAGCGAGCCCCGCCGGCTGGCTCCTGCCCTGCCTGGTCCTGACTCTGGCCACGCTGGTCCTCAGCTCGTACGTCGACAGCCGCGTCGCGGCCCTGCTCACCAGCGGTGGCTGGCTGCTCGTCGTGGGGGCGGTCGCCCACCTGTGCAGGCAGAAGTCGAACCCGCGGGCCACGGACATGGACCGGCTGGCCGACGCGCTGAGCATGCTCCTCGTCGGCACCGTCCAGATGGTCTACGCCATCGGCGCAGCCGTCCTCGTGGAGCTTCTCTTCCTCCGCCGCCACGCCTACAACACCCCCGCCCCCGGCGACCGCCGCCCCTCTCGGGGCCGACGAGACCAGCGAGCCCCTCGATGATCCACACCGACCGTCTCTGCGTACGCCGCCGCCGAACCCTCGTCCTGGACGAACTCACCCTCACGCTCGGCGAGGGCGTCCACGCCCTCCTCGGCCCCAACGGCGCCGGAAAATCCACCCTCCTGCGTGTCCTCGCCACGTCGTACTCGGCCACCGAAGGCACGCTCACCCTCCTCGACCGCGACCCCCGCGTCCCGGCCCAACGCCTGGAGATCCGGCGCCGTCTCGGGTACCTCCCGCAGGAGTTCGGGGTGTTCCGCGGCTACACGGTCCGGGAGTTCCTGTCCTACGCCGCCTGGCTGCGCGAGATGCCGGGCGGCCGTATCCCGGAGGCGGTCACGAGGGCGGCGGAGGCCGTCGGGCTGGGCGACCGCCTCGGCGACAAGCTGCGCACCCTCTCCGGCGGGATGAAACAGCGCGTCGGTATCGCCCAGGCCGTCGTCAACTCACCGACCCTGCTCCTGCTCGACGAGCCGACGGCCGGGCTCGATCCGCGGCAGCGGTCGGAGTTCCACGGCCTGGTGCGGCGGTTGGGCCGGACCGCGTGCGTGGTCGTGTCGACGCACCTGATGGAGGACGTCGAGGGTGCCTGCGACGACGTCACCGTCCTGGCCTCCGGCCGCGTCGCCTTCCACGGCCCGCTCGACGCGCTGGACGCGGCCGGCGGCTACGCGGCGGTGGTGGCCTGAGCCGGTCCCGGACCGGCCTCCGGGTATGCCCGGGCAGCGCCCCGGTCCGTCCGCCGCCACCGCCGCACCACCGGCCACATCGCCACCCCGATCGCCAAGGACAGCAGATGGCCCCAGTTCGTCATCGGGTCCGTGTACGCGATCAGGTCGTCCACCAGCATCCCGCCGAACCCCAGCAGAATCGGCCACCGCAGCCACGGCGACAGCAGCCCGGCCAGCGCGCCCACGCTCGACGCCACCCCGAAGCTGATGCCGTAGTCGAGGCGGTGGAGGGAACTGTCGGGCAGATGACCGGCCAGCACGGCGAAGCCCACCGGGACCTCGGTGGCGAGGGTGGCGAGGACGTGCCCCACCAGAAAGACCCCGGCCGTACGCCACCCGCCGATCCGGCGCTCCAGCCCGGTCAGCACCAGCAGGAAACCGAGGGCGTACGGGGATCCGACCCCGCCCGCGACCCACAGCGCGCTCGCGAACAGAACGAGCACCGGGGCCTGGACCAGATGCGCCACATCCGTGCTGGAGCCCTGGTGCAGGGCGTGCACCAGGGCCGGATCGGCGTACTCGGCGACGAGCGAGGTGACCACCAGGACGGCGGCGTAGAAGAAGGTGAAGGGCGTGGCCACGGGGGTGGGGAGCAGCCGCCAGGGGCGCGGGAGCGGGGGGCGCGTGGAGCGGGCGGGCGCGCGCTGGGCGAGCCGAACGGGCTCGCGTTCCCGCGCCTGTTGCGCCGCCCGCACGGGTGCCGGACCCGGCTGCCGCGGGATGCCGTCGAGCACGGGCCCGGTCACCGACGACGTCACGCCACCCCGCGCCGCACCCACCTCGGTCTCCCCGAGCTCCCCAGCCTCCCCGGGCGTCACGCTCTCCACGGGCTTCACGGGCTTCACGCTCTCGGCGGCATCCAAGGTGAGGCGCTCCTTCCGTTTCACCCCAGCCTCGACGCCCCGGCACCCCCCTGTCTGTGACCGCCACCACCCCGACCACGATTCACAGCAACTCGACAGGCTCGCAACAGGCTTACGACCCGGTCTGCCCGTACGGCCACGACTCGTCGTCAGCTCGTCGTCAGCTCGTCGTAATTCAGCCGTCCGCCCGCCACCGGCACGTAAAGATGGGCTCATGCCCATCACCGACGAACCCGAAGTCATCGACCGGCGCGAGGGCCCCTACGGCGAGGTCGTGCTGCGGCGGCACGGAGAGCTGTTGCAGATCATCGCCAACGGGTGCTTCTTGATGGACACCTCCGACGGCCGCTCGGAACGACTGCTGGTCGACGCCGCCCTCGCCGCACTGACCGGCCGTTCTCGGCCAAGTGTGCTCATCGGGGGTCTGGGCGTCGGCTTCTCACTCGCCCACGCCGCCGCGGATCCGCGCTGGGGCCCGATCACTGTTGTCGAACGCGAACCCTCCGTCATCGAATGGCATCGGGCCGGACCGCTGGCCGAGGTGTCCGCCGAAGCGCTCGCGGACCCCCGTACGGAGATCGTGGAAGCGGATCTCGTCGAGTACGTCAATGAGACATCCGCCACGTTCGACGCGCTCTGCCTGGACATCGACAACGGGCCCGGCTGGACCGTCTCCGAGGGCAACGGAAACCTCTACGCCCCGACCGGACTGGCAAGCTGCGCAAGGGTGTTGAGCCCTGGTGGGGTACTTGCCGTCTGGTCCGCCCAGCCATCTGCGGAATTCGAGGAAACCTTGGGGAATGCCGGGTTCCAACAGGTGCGTACCGAAGAGATCCCGGTTGCCCGAGGAGTTCCGGACGTGGTGCACCTCGCGATCCGACCTGGATAGCCCTGGTGCGGTGACTGCCCGTACCCTGCTTGCCTGACGCCGATCATTCAAGCGTCAATCGCAGTCATGCGCAGCCATGCGTAGTCAAGGGATCACCCCACGGATTCCGGAAAGCAACACAGGGGCGGGCGATGGAGCAGACACACACCACCCACAGCAGCACCACAGCGACGCCGGGCGCACAGCGCCGGGTGCTCGTGGTCGAGGACGACCCGACGATCGTCGACGCCATCGCGGCCCGTCTGCGCGCCGAGGGTTTCGTCGTGCAGACCGCGTCCGACGGCCCGGCCGCGGTGGACACCGCGGAGGCCTGGCAGCCCGATCTGCTGATCCTCGACATCATGCTGCCCGGCTTCGACGGCCTGGAGGTGTGCAGGCGCGTCCAGGCCCAGCGGCCCGTCCCCGTGCTGATGCTCACCGCCCGGGACGACGAGACGGACATGCTGGTCGGGCTCGGCGTCGGCGCCGACGACTACATGACCAAGCCGTTCTCCATGCGTGAGCTGGCCGCCCGCGTGCATGTCCTGCTGCGCCGCGTGGAGCGGGCCGCGCTGGCCGCCACCACACCGCGCTCGGGCATCCTGCGCCTCGGCGAGCTGGAGATCGACCACGCGCAGCGCCGCGTCCGGGTCCGCAGCGAGGACGTACACCTCACGCCCACCGAGTTCGACCTCCTCGTATGTCTCGCGAACACCCCGCGTGCCGTACTGTCGCGCGAGCAGCTGCTCGCCGAGGTGTGGGACTGGGCGGACGCGTCCGGGACGCGGACCGTGGACAGCCACATCAAGGCGCTGCGGCGGAAGATCGGCGCGGAGCGGATCCGCACGGTGCACGGTGTGGGGTACGCCCTGGAGACCCCGAATCCCTGACCTGTGCTCGCCGTCCGCGTGCGCGGGGCAGACGCAGGCAGGTAGGCACAGGGGGCTGGTGGCGTGATGAGCGGAGTCGGTGACCCGAGGTCCCGGAACCGGAATCCCGGAGGCGCGCAGGCACGGAAGGGCGCGGGACCGCTCGGCGGTCTGCGTCCCTTCTCGATCAAGACGAAGCTCGGCGCGCTCGTCGTCATCTCGGTCCTCATCACGACCGGTCTGTCGATGATCGCGGTGCACACCAAGACGGAGCTGCGCTTCATCACGGTGTTCTCGATGATCGCCACACTCTTGATTACGCAGTTCGTGGCGCATTCGCTCACCGCCCCGCTGGACGAGATGAACGCGGTCGCCCGGTCCATCTCGCGCGGCGACTACACCCGCCGGGTCAGCGAGAACCGCCGGGACGAGCTGGGTGACCTCGCCCACACGATCAATCTCATGGCCGACGAGCTGGAGGCCCAGGACCGCCAGCGCAAGGAACTCGTGGCGAATGTCTCCCACGAGCTGCGCACGCCCATCGCGGGCCTGCGGGCGGTCCTGGAGAACATCGTCGACGGCGTCACGCAGGCCGACCCCGAGACAATGCGTACGGCCCTGAAGCAGACGGAACGCCTGGGCCGCCTGGTGGAGACCCTGCTGGACCTCTCACGCCTGGACAACGGCGTGGTCCCGCTGCGCCGCCGCCGCTTCGAGGTCTGGCCGTACCTCTCGGGCGTCCTCAAGGAGGCCCAGATGGTCTCCTCAGCCCGCGGCGGCATCGCCTCGGACTCCGGCAAGCACACCCGCACCGACGTGCACCTGCACCTGGACGTGCACCCGCCGGAGCTGACGGCCAACGCCGACCCGGAGCGCATCCACCAGGTCGTCGCCAACCTCATCGACAACGCGGTCAAGCACAGCCCTGCGCACGGCCGCGTCACGGTGAGGGCCCGCCGGGGCCCGACCCCGGAATCCCTCGACCTCGAAGTCCTGGACGAGGGCCCCGGCATCCCCGAGTCCGAGTGGCACCGCGTCTTCGAACGCTTCAACCGCGGCGCCGTCAGCTCCCCCCACGGCCCCGGCAGCGACGGCGGCACCGGCCTGGGCCTCGCCATCGCCCGCTGGGCGGTGGACCTCCACGGCGGCCGCATCGGCGTGGCCGAGTCCCCGAAGGGCTGCCGCATCCAGGTGCTCCTCCCCGGCGTCTCCCCCCAGCCCGGCCAACGCCCCCAGCCGGCCTGACCGGCATGGGTGGCGCCCAGCGCTTTTAAGGGGCGCGGAGAACTGCGCGAGCAACCACACACAACCCGCACGCGCCCACGAACCAGCACCCCCGAGCTCTGAGGCGCAGGGGGGCAAAGGGGCACAGCCCCTTGAGGATGGGACGGGTAGGGGCGGCGGGGGCGAAAAATCCCCCGATACCCACATCCCGCATGGCCGAATCCCCCCACCCTTGCCAAATATCGCTCATCCTCCCGGGGCTTACTTCTCCCCCAAGTTGACGTAAAGTTCGAAGCGGAGCCACAAGATCCACGCCACGTCCGCCCAGCCGGACACGTGTGATCAGGTGCGTTCAGGCAGAGGGCCGCGTCCACATACCCGCAGGCCCCACCCGACGCATGCCCCGCACCCACCCCCCACCCCCATTCCAGACCGGAACCACGCTTGTTTCCCGCCATTTCCACCCCCGAAACACGCTTTCCGATGTGACTTACACGACGAAGAGCGGACTCGGCCTGACCTTCCCGGCCACGGGGGCGTAGCCTTAATTCCCGCTGTCCATCACCTTGTGAAGCGGAAGAGGGCGGTTGCCGCCGTGTCGCCACAGTCCCCCAGTAACTCGAGCATCTCGACCGACGCAGACCAAGCGGGTAAGAACCCCGCCGCGGCCTTCGGTCCGAACGAGTGGCTCGTCGATGAGATCTATCAGCAGTACCTCCAGGACCCGAACTCGGTAGACCGAGCCTGGTGGGACTTCTTCGCCGACTACAAGCCAGGCGCCGCTGCCGCCTCGGCTCCGGCGAGCACTGCGGCCGCGGGGGCCGCAGCGACCACCACGCCCGCGGCACCCGCCGCGCCGGCCCAGGCCGCACCCGCCGCCCCGGCGGCCCCGAAGCCCGCCGCGGCTCCGGCCCCGGCCCCCGCGAAGCCCGCGGCAGCGGCCCCCGCGCCCGCCAAGCCGGCGGCCTCCGCCCCGGCGAAGCAGGCCGCGCCCGCCGCCGCTGCCGACGGCCCGGAGCTGATCACGCTGCGTGGCCCGGCCGCCGCGGTCGCGAAGAACATGAACGCCTCCCTGGAGCTGCCCACGGCCACGTCCGTGCGCGCCGTCCCGGTGAAGCTGCTGTTCGACAACCGCATCGTCATCAACAACCACCTGAAGCGCGCCCGGGGCGGGAAGATCTCCTTCACGCACCTGATCGGCTACGCGATGGTGCAGGCCATCAAGGCCATGCCGTCGATGAACTGGCACTACGCGGAGAAGGACGGGAAGCCCACCCTCGTCAAGCCGCCGCACGTCAACTTCGGCCTCGCCATCGACCTGGTGAAGCCCAACGGCGACCGCCAGCTGGTCGTCGCGGGCATCAAGAAGGCCGAGACGCTGAACTTCTTCGAGTTCTGGCAGGCCTACGAGGACATCGTCCGCCGCGCCCGTGACGGCAAGCTGACGATGGACGACTTCACCGGTGTCACGGTCTCCCTGACCAACCCCGGCGGCCTCGGCACCGTCCACTCCGTGCCGCGCCTGATGCCCGGTCAGTCGGTCATCATGGGCGTCGGTTCCATGGACTACCCGGCCGAGTTCCAGGGCACGAGCCAGGACACCCTCAACAAGCTCGGCATCGCGAAGGTCATGACGCTCACGTCGACCTACGACCACCGGGTCATCCAGGGCGCCGCCTCCGGCGAGTTCCTACGCGTCGTCGCCAACTCCCTCCTCGGGGAGAACGGCTTCTACGACGAGATCTTCGAGGCGCTGCGCATCCCCTACGAGCCGGTCCGCTGGCTCAAGGACATCGACGCCAGCCACGACGACGACGTCACCAAGGCCGCCCGGGTCTTCGAGCTGATCCACTCCTACCGGGTCCGCGGCCACGTCATGGCCGACACCGACCCGCTGGAGTACCGCCAGCGCAAGCACCCCGACCTGGACATCACCGAGCACGGGCTCACCCTGTGGGACCTGGAGCGCGAGTTCGCGGTCGGCGGTTTCGCGGGCAAGTCCCTGATGAAGCTCCGCGACATCCTCGGCGTCCTGCGCGACTCGTACTGCCGTACGACCGGCGTCGAGTTCATGCACATCCAGGACCCGAAGCAGCGCCGCTGGATCCAGGACCGTATCGAGCGCCCGCACACCAAGCCGGAGCGCGAGGAGCAGCTGCGCATCCTGCGCCGGCTGAACGCGGCCGAGGCCTTCGAGACCTTCCTGCAGACGAAGTACGTCGGCCAGAAGCGCTTCTCCCTGGAGGGCGGCGAGTCGGTCATCCCGCTGCTCGACGCGGTCATCGACTCGGCGGCCGAGTCCCGCCTCGACGAGGTCGTCATCGGCATGGCCCACCGCGGCCGGCTGAACGTCCTGGCGAACATCGTCGGCAAGTCGTACGCCCAGATCTTCCGCGAGTTCGAGGGCAACCTCGACCCGAAGTCGATGCACGGCTCCGGCGACGTGAAGTACCACCTGGGCGCCGAGGGCACCTTCACGGGCCTGGACGGCGAGCAGATCAAGGTCAGCCTGGTCGCGAACCCCTCGCACCTGGAGGCGGTCGACCCCATCGTCGAGGGTGTCTCCCGCGCCAAGCAGGACATCATCAACAAGGGCGGCACGGACTTCACGGTCCTGCCGGTGGCCCTGCACGGCGACGCGGCCTTCGCGGGCCAGGGCGTGGTGGCCGAGACCCTGAACATGTCGCAGCTGCGCGGATACCGCACCGGCGGCACGGTCCACATCGTCATCAACAACCAGGTCGGCTTCACGGCCGCCCCGGAGTCCTCGCGTTCCTCCATGTACGCGACGGACGTGGCCCGCATGATCGAGGCCCCGATCTTCCACGTGAACGGCGACGACCCGGAGGCCGTGGTCCGCGTCGCGCGGCTCGCCTTCGAGTTCCGTCAGGCGTTCAACAAGGACGTGGTGATCGACCTCATCTGCTACCGCCGCCGCGGTCACAACGAGTCGGACAACCCGGCCTTCACGCAGCCGCTGATGTACGACCTGATCGACAAGAAGCGCTCGGTGCGCAAGCTCTACACCGAGTCCCTGATCGGTCGCGGCGACATCACCCTGGAAGAGGCCGAGCAGGCGCTGCAGGACTACCAGGGCCAGCTGGAGAAGGTCTTCACGGAGGTCCGCGAGGCCACCTCGCAGCCGGCGTCCGCCGAGGTCCACGACCCGCAGGACGGCTTCCCGGTCGCGGTGAACACCGCGATCACGGCGGAGACCGTCAAGCGCATCGCCGAGTCCCAGGTCAACGTCCCGGACCACATCACCGCCCACCCGCGTCTGCTGCCGCAGCTGCAGCGCCGGGCGTCGATGGTCGAGGACGGCACGATCGACTGGGGCATGGGCGAGACCCTCGCGATCGGCTCCCTCCTCCTGGAGGGCACCCCGGTCCGCCTGGCCGGCCAGGACTCGCAGCGCGGCACCTTCGGCCAGCGTCACGCGGTGATCATCGACCGTGAGACGGGCGAGGAGTTCACGCCGCTGATGTACCTCTCCGAGGACCAGGCGCGGCTGAACGTCTACAACTCCCTCCTCTCCGAGTACGCGGCGATGGGCTTCGAGTACGGCTACTCGCTCGCCCGCCCCGAGTCCCTGGTGATGTGGGAGGCCCAGTTCGGCGACTTCGTCAACGGCGCCCAGACGGTCGTGGACGAGTTCATCTCGTCGGCGGAGCAGAAGTGGGGCCAGACGTCCGGCGTCACCCTGCTCCTCCCGCACGGCTACGAGGGCCAGGGCCCGGACCACTCGTCCGCCCGCCCGGAGCGCTTCCTCCAGCTCTGCGCGCAGAACAACATGACGGTCGCCATGCCGACCCTCCCGTCGAACTACTTCCACCTCCTGCGGTGGCAGGTGCACAACCCGCACCACAAGCCGCTGGTCGTCTTCACCCCGAAGTCGATGCTGCGCCTCAAGGCCGCCGCGTCGAAGGCGGAGGAGTTCACGAGCGGCGAGTTCCGCCCGGTCATCGGCGACAGCTCGGTCGACCCGAACGCGGTCAAGAAGGTCGTCTTCTGCGCCGGCAAGGTCTACTACGACCTGGAGGCCGAGCGTCAGAAGCGGGGCGTCACCGACACGGCGATCATCCGCATCGAGCGGCTGTACCCGCTGCCGGGCGCCGAGGTCCAGGCCGAGGTCAACAAGTACCCCAACGCCGAGAAGTACCTCTGGACCCAGGAGGAGCCGGCGAACCAGGGTGCCTGGCCGTTCATCGCCCTCAACCTGATCGACCACCTCGACCTCGCGGTCGGCGCGGACGTCCCGCACGGCGAGCGCCTGCGCCGTATCTCCCGCCCGCACGGCTCGTCGCCGGCGGTGGGTTCGGCGAAGCGGCACCAGGCCGAGCAGGAGCAGTTGGTGCGTGAGGTGTTCGAGGCCTGAGGCCTCGAAAGCCGTACGCAACCGGGCCGCACCCCCTCTCCGGGGGTGCGGCCCGGCCGTTTGGGCGCACTTATCCTTGACCCATGTACTTCACGGACCGTGGCATCGAGGAACTGGAGAAGCGGCGCGGCGAGGAGGAGGTCACCTTCGAGTGGCTGGCCGAGCAGCTGCGGACGTTCGTCGATCTGAATCCGGACTTCGAGGTGCCGGTGGAGCGCCTGGCGACCTGGCTGGCACGGCTGGACGACGAGGACGAGGACGAGTAGCCGACCGCCCGGCCCGAGTGTCCGACCGCGCGGCCGGATCGGTGTCAGTCGCGCGGGTGCGCCAGGTCGTACAGCAGGCCGAGGGCGCCGTGGGCGATCAGGAGCCCGCCCGCGGTGAGCCAGCCGGGGCTACGGCGGTGCAGGCCCCAGGCGGTGAGCGGTAGGCCCGCGAGGAGCTGGGCGGTGGCGAGGGCGCGGGCCCTGGGCGTGCCGGCCCAGGGGAGCCAGGGGCCGAGGCGCCCGCGTTCGAGGGCGTCGAGCTCCGTACGGACCGCCCCGCGCCAGCCGGTCCACTCGATGCGCTGCACGCCGGGCTGGACGCGGGCGACCTCGCGCAGACGGTCGGCGGGTTCGCCCGGGGTGAGACCGGCCGGGAGCGTCAGTCCCGCGCGGGTGAGGACGGCGAGGAGGCCCAGCAGCCGGGCGCGGGCGTCCGCCGCCGGGTCGGGTCTGGTGAGGTCGTCCAGGGACTGGGTGTCGAGGACCGGGTCCAGGCCCAGTCGGGCGGCGAAGGTACGCATCGCCTCGTCCTCGCCGGCCGGGGTGCCGTTCGCGAGCCATACGTAGCCGACGGTGCGACGGAAGCCGGAGGCGAGGGTGTAGCCGCTGCGGTCGGCGTCCCACCAGAGGGCGAGCACGGGCCAGGGGACGCCGACGGCGAGGGCGGTCGCCCAGCCGGTGAGGACGCGGTCGACGTGCTCTCCGCCGTGCAGCCAGGGCTTCCCCTCGGGCACGAGCGCGGTCCACTCCGGGCCGGCCGGGGTGAGCAGCATGCGTTCGCGGAGCAGCTGGGCGACGGGGGCGACGGAGTCGGGATCCGCCCGGCAGAGCAGAAGCGCGCCCGGGGCGGGGGTGGGCCGGGGGGCACGGGATCCCTGGGAGCGTTCCGTCGACATGCACCCACGCTAGGGCGATTTGCCCACATACCTCCCTACGGGATCACCAGAACGGGTGTATTGACTTTCCGTGACCGCGATATATCGTGAATTACGGAAGACGCGATATGGCTCGTATGACGCACCAAGTGTGCGGGCGCGTATGGCGTGTTCCGTCCTGCCGGGTCTGTCGAGGAGGTCAGCACCATGTCCGAGTGGTCCGTCGCCGAGCCGCGGAAGCTCACGTTCGAAGATCCGGTGACGGCACTGCATGTGCGCATCGTCAACGGCACGGTGAATGTGATGGGCACCGACGAGGGTTCCGCCCGTCTGGAGGTGTCCGACGTCGAGGGCCCACCGCTGACGGTGACCCAGAAGGACGGCACCCTGACCGTGGCCTACGACGACCTGCCCTGGAAGGGCTTCCTGAAGTGGCTCGACCGCAAGGGCTGGCGTCGCAGCGTCCTGGTGTCGCTCGCCGTCCCGACGGGCACGCGTGTCGAGGTGGGCGTGGTCGGCGCCACGGCCGTCGTGTCCGGCCTTGCCGGGCGTACGGAGGTGAAGGGCATCTCGGGCGACACCACCCTGGTCGGACTGTCGGGCCCGGTGCGCGCCACGACGGTGTCGGGGAACGTGGAGGCGCAGGCCCTCACGGGCGCTCTCCGGCTCAGCTCCGTCTCCGGCGACCTGACCGTCATCGAGGGCTCCTGCCCCACCGTGAAGGCCGACTCGGTGAGCGGCTCCATCATCCTCGACCTCGACCCCACGGGCGGCCCCACCGACGTCGGCCTCACCAGCGTCTCCGGCGAGATCGCCATCCGCCTCCCCCACCCCACCGACACCGAGGTCGAGGCCAACACCGCCAGCGGCACCATCTCCAACGCCTTCGAAGGCCTCCGCGTCAGCGGCCCCTGGGGCGCCCACAAGGTCACCGGCCGCCTCGGCACGGGCAACGGCCGCCTCAAGGCCACCACCGTCTCCGGCTCCATCGCCCTCCTCCGCAGGCCCCCGACGGAGGACGAGCCCTGGGGTGAGGAGGCGGGGAGCGGGGGCCCGGCGGAAGCCGGGGATCCGCAGACCGGCGACGCCACGGAAAAGACCGGGAGCGCAGGGCTGAGCACCGGCATTGGGGAGAGCGGGGAGCCGGGGCCGCCACCAGGCAAGGTCCCGGGCGGTGCGGAGCCGTCGGTGGGCGCGTCCAGCGACGGCTCCGGTCCCGCCGGTGGCACACCGGAGTCCCCGTCAGCGGGCGCGGCCGCGCCGGGCGCGCCCAGCACCCCGCCAGGTACTCCGCCGGGCACCTCACCCGTGGGCCGGACCGATGACGTCACCGGCCACCCGCCCACCGGCCGGCCCGGCGGCGTGACCGACAATCCGTCCGAGGGCTCACCCGAGCTGCCGGACAGCCCACCGGACCACGCCCCCGCCCCGACCGACCGCACGAACGACCGCACGACCGACAAGAAGGTGCTCTGACATGCCTCCCGTCTTCGCCCACGGACGCCTGCGGCTGTATCTCCTGAAGCTGCTGGACGAGGCGCCGCGCCACGGCTACGAGGTGATCCGGCTGCTGGAGGAACGCTTCCAGGGCCTGTACGCCCCCTCGGCCGGCACCGTCTACCCCCGCCTGGCCAAGCTGGAGACCGAGGGCCTGGTCACCCACACCACCGAGGGCGGCCGCAAGGTGTACGCCATCACGGACGCGGGCCGCGCCGAACTGGCCGACCGCAGCGGCGAGCTGGCCGACCTGGAACTGGAGATCCGCGAATCGGTGGCGGAGCTGGCCGCCGAGATCCGGGCCGATGTACGCGGCGCGGCGGGCGACCTGCGCCGGGAGATGCGGGCGGCGGCCTCGGAGGCCCGCAAGGGAGGCGGCGAGCAGGCGCCCCTCGGCGACTTCGGGGAGTACGCCGACAACGAGTCCTGGCGCGCCGCGAAGGAGGAGATGCGGCGCGTCAAACAGGAGTGGAAGGAGCAGGCCCGTCGCGCGAAGGACGAGAGCCGGCGCGCCCGCGAGGAGGCCCAGCGCGCCCGCCGCCAGGCCAAGGACGCTCAGGAACATGCCCGCACCCAGGCCCAGGAGGAGTTGCAGCGCATCGCCAAGCGGGTCCAGGACCACGTCCAGGACCACTTCACCCGGGGCGACTGGCCGACGGGCGTACGGGAGGGGCTGACCGAACTGGCCAAGGAGTTCGGCGAGTTCGGGAAGGACTTCGGAAAGGAGTTCGGCAAGGACTTCGGCTTCGGGCGTACGGGGGCAGGGACCGGTGCGAGCGCGGGTACCGAGACCGGAGGCTCAGCGGATTCCGGCGCCGGGAGCAGGACCGGGGCCCGGACCGGCGTCGGGGAGCCCGAGTACTCCACGACCCCCGAGGAGTTCCCGGCCGACTACGAGCCCGCCTGGGTGCACGAGCCCCCCACGGGCGACCCGGCCCGTGACCTCGACCGCCTCCTGGACCGCTTCCGCGACGACATCCGCGACGCGGCCCGCGACCACGGCGTGACCGAGGACCAACTCCGCGACGCCCGCCACCATCTGTCGACAGCGGCGGCCCACATCGGCCTGGTCCTACGAGCACCGAAGGGATGAGCCAGGGAGGAGACACGGCAGGGGCAGGGGCAGGGGCGCAGCCCCGCCCCTGAGGGGCGCGGGGAACTGCGCGACAAGCCACAACGAACGGCCAGCCCGCAACGCACCCCGCCCCCACCCCAAACCCGAACCCACCCCAATCCCCAATCACCAATCACCAGTCACCAGTCACCAGCACCCGGTCACCAGCACCCAGTCACCCATTCACCCGGCCTTGGCCTCCCCCACCCCATAAAGAACCCGCTCCAACGCCTCGTACGTCACCCCATGGTCCGCGAGTACCTCGGCCGGGACCCCGGGGCGGGTGGTGAGGGCCAGAAGAAGGTGCTCGTCGCCGATGTGGCGATCCCGGTGCGCGTGGGCGACACGAAGGGCGCGGGTGAGGACATCCTTGGCGCCACGGGTGAAGGGCCGGTGCCCGGAGAGCCGCCCTCGACCACTCCGGGCGGCACCCTTCCCGCCCGGCTCCAACGCGCCCACCCCATGAGCCTCCTCGACACGGGAGACGATCTCCGAGAGGTCGATGCCGAGGCCCGAGAGGGCGTCCGCATCGGCCCGGGAGAGACCACCCCGCCGGCGGGCCTCACCGAGGGCCCGCCCCACGGAGTCCCGGCGATCACCCCCGGCCGGCCCCAGCGCGGCCAGGGCGAACGAGGCGCGGCTGGCCTCGCGGTCCAGCAGGGAGAGGAGGAGGTGCTCCTCGGTCACCTCCCTCGCATGGGCGCGCTCGGCATGGTCCACCGCTCCCAGAACCACCGCTCGGGCGTCTTTCGTGAACCGTTCGAACATCAATGCCTCCCGTACTTCTTGTGCACGGCCTGCCTGCTGACTCCGAGTTCCGCGGCGATCTCCTGCCACGACCAGCCCTGATTGCGCGCGCTGCGCACCTGCACCGACTCCAACTGCTCCAGCAGCCTCCGCAGCGCGGCGACGGCCCGCAGCCCGACCCGGGGGTCACGATCGCCCGCGCGCTCGGCGAGATCCGTTGCTTCGGTCATGACGTCAACTTAGGTTGACATGCCGGGCAATGTCAACCCCAGTTGACATGACGACGGCCGGCCCGATGCACAGAACCGGGCCGGCCGCACGTCTCAACGGATCGAAGGAGTCCCTCAGGGAACGAGCCCGTCAGGGACCGGTGAGCACGATCTTGCCGAACTGGTCGCCCGCCGCGAGGCGTTCGAAGCCCTCGCGGGCACGGTCCAGGGGCAGCACCTCGTCGATGACGGGGCGGACGCCGGTCACGGCGCAGAAGGAGAGGAGGTCCTCCAGCTCGTCCTTGGTGCCCATGGTGGAGCCGACCACCTTGAGTTCGAGGAAGAAGATGCGGGTCAGTTCGGCGTGGGAGGGGCGGTCACCGCTGGTGGCGCCCGAGATGACGAGGCTGCCGCCGGGGCGCAGCGACTTCACCGAGTGGGACCAGGTCGCGGCGCCGACGGTCTCGATGACCGCGTCGACGCGCTGCGGCAGCCGCGCCCCCGGCTCCAGCGCCTCCACCGCGCCCAGCTCCAGGGCCCGCTTGCGCTTGGCCTCGTCCCGGCTGGTGGCGAAGACCCGCAGTCCGGCCGCCTTGCCCAGCACGATCGCGGCGGTGGCGACACCGCCGCCGGCGCCCTGGACGAGGACGGAGTCACCGGGGCGTACGCCCGCGTTGGTGAAGAGCATGCGGTACGCCGTCAGCCAGGCGGTGGGCAGACAGGCGGCCTCTTCGAAGGAGAGTTCGGCGGGCTTGGGGAGCACGTTCCAGGTGGGGACGGAGACGAGTTCGGCGAAGGTGCCCTGATAGCGCTCGGTGAGGATCGAACGGGGTTCCTTGGGGCCGACACCGTGGCCGGTCTGGCCGATCACCGAGTGCAGGACGACCTCGTTGCCGTCCTCGTCGACGCCGGCCGCGTCACAGCCGAGGATCATGGGCAGCTTGTCCTCCGCGAGGCCGACGCCGCGCAGGGACCAGAGATCGTGGTGGTTCAGTGAGGCGGCCTTCACCTTGACGGTCGTCCAGCCGGGCCTCGTCTCCGGGGCCGGGCGGTCGCCCAACTCCAGTCCGTCGAGCGGTTGGTCACGGTCGATGCGGGCGGCATAGGCAGCGAACATGCGCCTGACCATAGGGCGACGCCGGGGCCGATGGAACCGAACCCCACTGTGACACGCGTCCCGTCGGCGCGTGACGACTCGGGCTGACGGGGTTCGTGGGCGGCCGCAGGTCCGTGGGACTTCTCGCGCAGTTCCCCGCGCCCCTGAAAAAGCAGGGGCTGCGCCCCATGCTTTTCCCCTGAGTGGCCGAAGGCCCTCAAGGGGCGCGGGGAACTGCGCGAGCAACCACAACACACCCGCACCCGCCAACGCACCGGACCCCCCGAGCTATAAGGCGGCGGGGGGTCGAAGGGGCACAGCCCCTGGGGATGGGAACGGGTAGGGGCGGCGGGGGCGAAGAACAACCCCACACCGCCCCGAACATCACCGCCGAGCCACACCCTCCGCCCGAGCCGCCGCAGCCACCGCCGCGGTAACGGCCGGAGCAACCCGCTCATCGAACGGCGACGGAATGACGTAATCCGCCGCAAGATCGTCCCCGACGACCGCCGCCAACGCCTCCGCCGCCGCGATCTTCATCCCCTCGGTGATCCGCGAGGCCCGCACCTGCAGCGCCCCCGCGAAGATCCCCGGGAAGGCGAGCACGTTGTTGATCTGGTTCGGGTAGTCGGACCGCCCGGTGGCGACGACGGCCGCGTACTTGTGGGCCACGTCCGGGTGCACCTCGGGATTGGGGTTGGCCATGGCGAACACGAACGCGTTCTCCGCCATCGAGGCCACCGCCGCCTCCGGGACCGTACCGCCGGAGACGCCGATGAAGACGTCCGCGCCGGCGAGGGCGTCCTCCAGGGAGCCCGAGAGCCCCGCCTTGTTGGTCAGCTCGGCGAGCTCCCGCTTGACGGGCGTGAGGTCCTCACGGTCCGCGGAGACGATGCCCTTGCGGTCGGTGACCGCGACATCGCCGAGACCGGCCTCCAGCAGCATCTTGGCGATGGCGACGCCCGCCGCGCCCGCGCCGGAGATCACGGCCCGCAGATCGCCCAGCCCACGGCCGGTCAGCTTCGCCGCGTTCCGCAGCGCCGCCAGCGTCACGACCGCCGTACCGTGCTGGTCGTCGTGGAAGACCGGGATGTCGAGGGCTTCCTGCAGCCGCTTCTCGATCTCGAAGCAGCGGGGCGCCGAGATGTCCTCCAGGTTCACGCCGCCGAAGGAGGGCGCGAGGCGGACGACGGTCTCGATGATCTCGTCGACGTCCGTGCAGGCGAGCGCGATCGGCACCGCGTCGACGCCGCCGAACTGCTTGAACAGGATCGCCTTGCCCTCCATCACGGGGAGGGAGGCCTCGGGGCCGATGTCGCCGAGGCCGAGGACCGCCGTACCGTCCGTCACGACGGCGACGACCGACGACTTCCAGGTGTAGTCGTTGACCAGGTCCGGCTGCTCGGCGATGGCGGTGCACACCCGCGCGACGCCGGGCGTGTACGCCAGGGAAAGGTCGTCCTTGTCACGAATCGGCACGGTGGCCTGCACGGCCATCTTGCCACCGCGGTGCAGCGCGAAGGCGGGGTCGAAGGCGTCGAGGGAATTGAGAGGCTCTCCGCCGCCCTCCTGGCCCGTACTGCCGTCGCCGCTGTCGGTGCGAGGATTGACAATCTCCGCTGCCACTTTGTGTACCCCTTAGGTCTTCATGGCTTGAGGGTGAGAACCGCTCCCGGTTCGGGAGCGGGCGGGCACCGCGTAAGTCCCGGGTCACCGATACGTACGGCGACGCCTGCGGGCTCAGACGCGACGGGCGCGCCGCACACGCGCCCTGGGCCCCGGATGAGGGGTGTAAGGAACCTTCTTACCGGACGGACGGCATCGACGACGAGTCCACGCGTCTTCATACCTCGAAGGTCACAACTCGAAGGTCATTTGAAGACGATCATGGTTGGTTCGACTCATCGACGGATGGCGGGACAAGTCGGATCACATCACGACAAGTCCTGTACGGCCACGTGCGCGGAGTTCGTGGCCGACCGCATCCTGAGATGCACCGAAGATCTTCCGGCCGGAAGAGGGGATTCCCGCACAAGATCCGGTGTGATCACCTGGTCCGCAGCGGTTCGTGGGTCATTCGGGGTTCGCCCGTTATCCGATTTTGACATGGCTGGTCATCTGAATGCACATGCCCGAATGGCAAGATGCCGTAATCACACGAGGTCGCCACACTCGAAGACGCGTGTTAATCGTCGACCTGTCGGCAACTCCACACCACCCCCGCCGGAGGAACCCACCATGACCGCAAGCACCACCTGTCGTACGACCGGCCTGCGTTCCCGTACAGCCGCGGTCGGAGCGATCGCGGTCGCGGGCGCCCTGCTGCTCACCGGCTGCGGTGACCAGACCAAGAAGAAGGAGAGCGGTTCGGAGACCGCCTCCACGAGCGCGGCCCCGCTGGCCGACAAGCTTCCCGCGGCCCTCCGGGACAAGGGCGTGGTGAACGTCGGTTCGGACATCGCGTACGCCCCCGTGGAGTACAAGGACTCCTCCGGCAAGGTCGTCGGCATCGACATCGACATCGCCAACGCGATGGGCAAGCAGCTCGGCGTGGACTTCAAGTTCCAGAACGCCACCTTCGACACCCTCATCGGTGGCCTGTCGGCCAAGCGCTACGACATCGCGATGTCGGCCATGACCGACACCAAGGACCGCCAGGAGGGCATCGACGCCGACACCGGCAAGAAGGTCGGCTCCGGCGTCGACTTCGTCGACTACTTCACCGCGGGTGTCTCGCTGTACACCAACAAGGGCGACGACCAGGGCATCAAGACCTGGGACGACCTCTGCGGCAAGACCATCGCGGTGCAGCGCAACACGTTCTCGCACGATCTCGCCAAGGACCAGGCGAAGAAGTGCAAGGACGACGGCGGCAAGGCGCTCAAGATCGAGGACTTCGCCACCAACCCCGAGGCCGAGACCCGGATGCGCTCCAAGGGCGCGGACGTCGTCTCCGCCGACTACCCGGTGGCCGCGTACTCCGTGAAGACCTCGGGAGGCGGCGACTACTTCGAGATCGTCGGCGACCAGGTCGAGGCGGGCCCGTACGGCATCGCCGTCGCCAAGGACAACGCCGAGCTGCGGGACGCGCTGCAGGCCGCCGTGCAGGCGATCATCGACAACGGCGAGTACGAGAAGATCATCAAGAAGTGGGGTGTCGAGGACGGCGCGATCACCGAGGCCAAGATCAACGGCGGCACCTGATCCGCTGCTGGTCCCGGCTCGGTTCTGTTCGTTCCTGAAAGGCTCCACCCGTGACTGTTGACGTCAGCAAGACGGACGGTCCCTCGGACACGCCCCCCGCCGGCCCGGAGGCCCTCAAGGCCATTCCGGTCCGGCACCCGGGGCGCTATGTGTCCGCGGCCATCGCGCTCGCTCTCCTCGGCTCCATCGTCTACGCGTTCGCGCAGGCGAAGAAGATCAACTGGGGCGCGATCCCCGACTACTTCTTCGACGACCGCATCATCGAGGGTGTCATGAACACCCTCCTGCTCACCGTGGTGTCCATGGTGATCGGCATCGTCGGCGGCATCCTGCTCGCCGTGATGCGGCTGTCGAAGAACCCCGTGACCTCGTCGGTCGCGTGGTTCTACATCTGGTTCTTCCGCGGCACCCCGGTCCTGGTCCAGCTCTTCGTCTGGTTCAACCTCGGCCTGGTCTTCGAGTACATCAACCTCGGACCGATCTACAAGGACTACTGGTCCTCGTTCATGACGCCGCTGCTGACGGCGCTGCTCGGCCTCGGTCTCAACGAGGCCGCGTACATGGCGGAGATCTGCCGCGCCGGTCTGCTGTCGGTCGACGACGGCCAGACCGAGGCGTCGCACGCGCTCGGCATGAGCCAGTCCAAGACGCTGCGCCGGATCGTGATCCCGCAGGCGATGCGCGTGATCGTGCCGCCGACGGGCAACGAGGTCATCAACATGCTGAAGACCACGTCGCTCGTGTCGACGGTGCAGTACGTGGATCTCCTCAAGGCGGCTCAGGACATCGGCCAGGGCGCGGGCGCGCCCGTGGAGATGCTGTTCCTCGCCGCCGCCTGGTACCTGATCCTGACCAGCATCTTCAGCGTCGGGCAGTACTACCTGGAGCGGCACTACGCGAAGGGGTCCTCCCGGTCCCTGCCGCCGACCCCGGTCCAGCGTCTGAAGACGGCCCTACTGCCCGTGCGCCGCCCGAAGGGAGTCTCGGCATGACCGCCATGGTGAAGGCCGAGGGCATCCACAAGTCCTTCGGCCCCGTCGAGGTCCTCAAGGGCATCGATCTTGAGGTGCAGACGGGCGAGGTGTTCTGCCTCATCGGCCCGTCAGGCTCCGGCAAGAGCACGTTCCTCAGGTGCATCAACCATCTTGAAAAGATCAACGCCGGCCGGCTGTACGTCGACGGCGAGCTGGTCGGCTACCGCCAGAAGGGCGACAAGCTGTACGAGCTCAAGGACAGCGAGGTCGCGCTGAAGCGCCGTGACATCGGCATGGTGTTCCAGCGCTTCAACCTGTTCCCGCACATGACGGCCGCGGAGAACGTGATGGAGGCGCCGGTCCAGGTCAAGGGCGTCAGCAGGGCCCAGGCACGCGAGCGCGCCCTCGCCCTCCTGGACAAGGTCGGCCTCGGCGACAAGGCGGGCAACTACCCGTCCCAGCTCTCCGGCGGCCAGCAGCAGCGGGTGGCCATCGCCCGGGCGCTGGCCATGGAGCCGAAGCTGATGCTCTTCGACGAGCCGACCTCGGCGCTCGACCCGGAGCTGGTCGGTGACGTCCTCGACGTCATGCGCGATCTGGCCGAATCCGGTATGACCATGATCGTCGTCACCCACGAGATGGGCTTCGCCCGCGAGGTCGGCGACAGCCTGGTCTTCATGGACGGCGGTGTGGTGGTCGAGTCCGGCAACCCCCGTGATGTGCTGACCAACCCGCAGGAGGAGCGGACCCAGTCCTTCCTCTCCAAGGTGCTCTGACGGTGCTCTGACCGGTACGCACGGGTGAGGGGCGGTACGGATTCCCGTACCGCCCCTTACTCGTGCACCGAAGCGCGGGTACCGGCGTTCGGGTACCGGCGTGTGTGCGGGCGGGCCTACTTCACCGCCAGCACCAGCGAGTCGGAGGGCGAGCACCACACCGCGCGGGCCTCGGCGAAGCCCTTCTCACGCAGGACGCGGGCGTGCCACTCGACGCTCTGGACGTCGCCCTCGGCGTGCTCCCCGTAGATCTCGAATCGGCGTGCCGTCGGCGCGGCGAGCACGGGGTCCTGGGCGGCGAGCTGCCACCATTCGGCCCAGTCGACGACGCCGTCCGCCTTGGCTTGTTCCATACCCGCGTGACGGTGCGCGCGCTCCGCGGCGTTGATCCGGGGCGTCGTCTCGTCGATCATGTGGTCCGCGTTCATGAAGACACCGCCGTCGCGGACCAGCTCCGCGACCTGACCGTAGAGAGCGGCGAGGGGTTCGCTGTGCAGCCAGTGCAGGGCTGTGGCCGTCAGGACGGCGTCGTACGAGTCGTACGGCAGCCGGGCCGTCCAGTCGGGGTCGGTGAGGTCGGCGGTGACGAAGGTGACCCGGTCGTCGCCCTCGAAGGTGCCCTCGGCGATGGTCAGGAGGGCGGGATCGAGGTCCACCCCGGTGCTGACGGCTTTCGGGAACCGCGCGAACAGTCTGGACGTGATGGAACCCGTACCGCAGGCGAGGTCGAGGACGCGGGGCTCGGGGCCGGCGAAGGCCTCCACCATGTCCAGCATCACCCGGAACCGCTCCTCACGGTCCGGCAGGTACCACTCCTGCTGCCGGTCCCAGCTCTCCTGCCAGGCATGCCAGTCGGTTCCGGCCGTGGTGGTCATGAGGTCCCCTTCCTCCGTGTACGCCGTCTTCCGCCTACCGCGTAATACCCTGTAAGCACGAGCAGCCATTACCTGACCCGCACCACGACAATAGAGCGCCCCCGTAAGGACTACAAGTGGAACTGGCCCATTACTCGGACTACGCCGTACGCCTCGTCAACACCGAGGAGCCGGCCCGGGGCAAGGACACGCTCACCTCGGTCGAGGCCGTCCGTGATCTCTTCGGGCCCAGCCGGCAGGCGGCCCGGCGGGCGACGGACGCCGATGTCACCCGGTTCCGGTCGGTGCGTGCCCGGCTGCGCTCGGTCTTCGAGGCGGCGGACGGCGGTGACGAGACCCTCGCCGTGGACCTGCTGAACTCACTGCTGCTGGAGTTCCCGGTGAACCCGCAGATCTCCGGACACGACTTCCGGGACGACGACGGCCGCCCGCTGTGGCACATGCACCTGGCGGACCACCCCTCCAACGCGACGGCGGGCTACGCGGCGATCGCGGCGATGGGCCTGGCCTTCCACCTCACCGAGTACGGCGTGGACCGGCTCGGCCTGTGCGAGGCGGCCCCGTGCCGCAACGCCTATCTCGACACCTCCACCAACCGCTCCCGGCGCTACTGCTCGGACCGCTGCGCGACCCGCGCCAACGTGGCCGCCTACCGGGCCCGCAAACGCCTGGAGGCGGACCGGTCGCCGAACACGGGCCGGGCCGCCGAGAGCGCCCAGCGGGCGAGCGCGAACGGCGAGCGCTGACCGTCCGGCCGGGGCCGGTACCGGAACCGCACCTTGCCGAGCACGAGTTCGTCGGGCACCACCCCGTAGTCGGTGCTGTCCCCACCCGCGTAGGCGTTGTCCCCGAGCACCCACCAGCCACCGTCGCGCCGCTCGGCGATCCGTTTCACGACGAGCAGGTCCTGCTGGAAGGGGTGCCGCAGCACCAGCACGTCACCGACCCCGAGGCGGGCGCCGTAGTGGACCAGCAGCTGGTCCCCGTGGCGCAGCGTCGGCACCATGGAGGGTCCCGTCACCTCGGCCACCCCGAAGGGCAGGAGGGCCCTCCCCCGCTCGCTCTCCTGCGACGGCTCCGGCATCACCCGGCACCTCCCCGGTCCGTTCCTCTCCGCTTCTCCACCAGTCCCAGTCTGACCCCGGACTTTTGTCCTAAGCCCATGGGGGCACTCGCGAAAAGCTCTCTCGTAGGGAGTAATGTCCCACCTGAGAAGACGATCACGAGGAAGGAATGCTCCATGCTTTCCCGCCTGTTTGCCCCCAAGGTCAAGGTCAGCGCGCACTGCGACCTGCCCTGCGGTGTGTACGACCCGGCCCAGGCCCGCATCGAGGCGGAGTCGGTGAAGGCCGTGCAGGACAAGATGGCCGCCAACGACGACCCTCACTTCCAGGCTCGCGCGACCGTCATCAAGGAGCAGCGCGCCGAGCTCGCCAAGCACCACGTCTCGGTGCTCTGGAGCGACTACTTCAAGCCCCCGCACTTCGAGAAGTACCCGGAGCTGCACCAGCTGGTCAACGACGCCCTCAAGGCCCTCTCGGCCGCCAAGGGCTCGACCGACCCGGCGACGGGCCAGAAGGCGCTCGACTACATCGCCCAGATCGACAAGATCTTCTGGGAGACCAAGAAGGCCTGACCCGGCCTCTCTCGCCCGCACCCGGTCCGCATACCACCGTCCAGTACGGCGGTGTGACGGGCCGGGTGCGGTCGTGTTCGGGGGTGGGAGACGCCGAACACGACCTCGGCCCTCAGCTCGGTCAGGACGGCACCACGACCGGCTGATCCCATCAACTCCGGGCGTGGCCGGGCCAGATGGCCGAGGCGTCGTCGCGGTCGGGGGCCGGGAGGCGGAGGGGGCGGACGGGGACGACGGTCCGGGTGTGGTCCCCGGTGACGGCTGTCCAGGGCACGGGCTGCCCGGAATAGCACAGGCTCGTCAGGACGAAGACACCGTCCGCGTAGACCTCGACGTACTCACCGACGGTCAGGATGCGCAGGGTGGCGGCCGGTTCGGGGAGGACTGTCTCGGCGAGGAGGGTGCCGGCGGGGCCGGAGATCCGGAGGTTCCGGCCGTCGCAGCCGACGGTGAGGGCGGGGCGGTCGGAGTCCGTGGTGGCGGTGCGGAGGGTGACTTCGACGGGGTCGGCGGAGAGCTCGATGTCGCCGACCGCGTGCAGGGTGGGGGCGGTGGTCCGGTCCCCCAGCCAGGCGTCCAGGCCCGGCCACCAGGCCAGGTGGGGGGCTGAATCCTCCCGTACGACCAGGGACTTGGGCTGGGCGAGCATGCCCCGGCAGTGGTCGCCGGTGTCGGTCAGACCGACTCGGCGGGGGGAGGTGTGCAGGACGACCCGGGAGCCG
The DNA here is from genome assembly GCF_040297125.1 of Streptomyces sp. NPDC001868. Classification (NCBI taxonomy): domain Bacteria; kingdom Bacillati; phylum Actinomycetota; class Actinomycetes; order Kitasatosporales; family Streptomycetaceae; genus Streptomyces; species Streptomyces sp. NPDC001868. Next base: position 29,693 of record NZ_JBEOYO010000007.1, read on the forward strand.
TCGGGGGCGGGGATCACGCGGGGGGCGTACGCCCCCGTGGGGCCGAGTTGCCCCCGCCGGGTCCAGGGGCCGCGCAGGCGCGGGGCCGTCCACGCCTCGAAGCCCCGGGTCGCGCCGATGGAGCCGAGAAGGAGCCAGGTGCCGTCGTCGAGGCGTTCCAGGACCGGGCATTCGAGTTCGTCGACGTCGCCGGGCGAGATCAGCGGCGGGTGGACCGTCCAGTTCTCCAGGTCGGGGGAGGTGGCCAGGGCCACACAGCCGCTGACCTCCACGGGGAGGGAGGCGTCGCTCGCGCAGATCACCATCGCCCAGCCGCCGTCGTCACCGCTACCGCCCCCGTCAGCGCCGCCGTCGCCGCTACCGCCCCCCTCAGCGCCGCCCTCGTCGTCACGTACGACGAACGGGTCGCGCCAGCCCATGCGGTCGGCTGTGCGGTACCAGCGGGGGTCCGCCTCGACGACGGGTGCCGTGCCGTGGCGCCGCCACCCCGTGCCGTCCGTGCGGTCGGCGTACGCGAGGCCCACGGACTGGAGCGGCCAGCCCTCCGGCGTCAGTCCGCTCACGCCCGTGTAGAACATCGCCATTCCGGTGCCGTGACGGAACGGATGCATCGTCCACACCGCCTGCTGGTCGAAACGGCCGGGCAGACCGTTGCCGAAGGCGGTGCCCTCGGGCCGCCAGTCGACCAGGTCGGCGGAGGTGGCCCGGCCGTAGGAGGTCTCCATCCGCAGATGGTCGAACTCGGCGGTCCAGGGGCCCTGGAGATGCAGCACGGTGTACGTGCCGTTGTCGTCGCGGAGCAGGGCGAAGTCGTTCACGCAGAGGCCGGGCGGGGCGTATCGCATGCGCAGCAGTCCTGTCGCTCACAGCGCCCAAACGCGTGCGCTGACCAAGGGTCCGGAAGATCTCACTTGAGAATCAGCGCAAGTAAAACTGAACGCAAACGCTTGCGCAACAGAGGAGGCGGGTCTACGGTCACGTCACTCCACGGATCACACCGACGTGAAACCGGCGCGGTACCCGGACCATGACCGGCCGCCCACGCAATGGCTTCGCGACGGTGCGGTACCCCTCCGTACCCACGCCCTACCGACGGGAGAAGTCGCCGTGACGGTCAGCATCACCGATGTCGCCACCGCCGCCGGTGTCTCGGCATCCACCGTGTCCCGCGCGCTGCGCGGCCGGCCGGGCGTCTCGGACGAGGTGCGCGCCCAGATCACGGCCGTCGCCGCACGGCTCGGCTATACGGCGTCCCGCTCGGCGTCCAGCCTGGCCAGCGGGCGGACCTACACGATCGGGGTCGTCGCCCCGTACATCGGCCGCTGGTTCTTCGGCACTGTGCTGGACGCCGCCGAGCAGGTGTTCAGCGCGGCCGGGTACGACGTGCTGCTGTACAACCTGGGTTCGCCCGAGGCACGCAAGCGTTTCTTCACCAAGCTGCCGGTGCGCAAGCGGGTCGACGCGGTGCTGTCGCTGCTCATACCGGACGAGGACGAGTCCGCCGCCCTGCGCTCGCTCGGGGTGCCGCTGGCCTCCACGGTCGGGGGCCCCCGGCCCGGCTTCACGGTGGTCGGCATCGACGACCGGGCGGGCGCGGAGAGCGCCGTACGGCATCTGGTGAACCTCGGCCACCGCCGGATCGGCACGATCGCCGGGGCCAGCGGCCCGCTGCACTGGACCACCCCCGTCGACCGTCGCGCCGCCTATCTGCACGTCCTCGCCGAGGCCGGGATCGAACACGACCCGGCGCTGGTGGTGGACGGCGACTACACCGTCGACGGCGGTGAGCGGGCGATGACCGAACTGCTGGCCGCGTCCCGGCCGCCGACCGCCGTGTTCGCCCAGTCCGACGAGATGGCGATGGGCGCGCTGCGCGCGCTCAGACGGCATCGGCTCCGGGTGCCGGACGACGTGTCCGTGGTCGGCTTCGACGACCACGAACTCGCCGACGTGGTCGGGCTGACCACCGTCGCCCAGCCGGTCGCCGGGCAGGGCGCGGAGGCCGCGCGGCTGCTGCTGCGGCGGCTGGACGAGCCGGACGGCGACCAGCCCGGCCATGTGCAGATGCCCATCCGACTCGTCCTGCGCGAGACGACGGCCCCGCCGCGCCCGCGCGGACCCCAGTGACCGCCCGCACACTCCTGCGCACTCCTGCACACTCCGACCTACGGGACCCAAGTCCCCGTCCGCGCACCGCTCTTGACCGGCGCGCCCCGACGCCGGAAGGCCCCGCACTTCACACCCGCTCCCGCTCCCGATCGATCTCGATCAACTTCACTCGATCTTGATTGAATTCGCCTGATTCGGCTCGATTCCGCTTGATTTCAGCGCGATTCCGCTCGATTCCGCACGATTCCGCACGATTCCGCCGCACGGAGGCACACACCATGAGCCCGATCTCCAGCTCGACCAGCAGAAGGTTCCGCCGCACGGCCCGTGCGGGACTGGCCCTGGCCCTCCCCCTGGCGGCGCTGGCCGCCTGCGGTGGGGGCGGGGGTGCCGGCGGCGACACGTCCGCCGAGGCCGGCAGCGGTGAGGGGACGATCAGCGTCTGGGCCCACCAGGGCCAGAAGGCCGAGTCGGAGGCGCTGCAGAGCGCGGTGAAGGCCTTCAACTCCCCTCAGGACAAGGTCAAGGTCGAGCTGAAGCTCATACCCGAGACCGACTACACCAAGACGATCACCGCCACGGACGCCGACAAGCTGCCGGACGTACTGGAGTTCGACGGCCCGACCATGGCGAACTTCGTCTACACCAAGAAGCTCGCCCCCATCGACGGCCATGTCTCCGCCAAGACCCTCGACAACGCCACCGACGCGAGCAAGGCGCAGGGCGAGATCGACGGCAAGCACTACGGCCTGGGCATGTTCGACTCCGGGCTCGGCATGTACGGCAGCAAGAAGCTGCTGGACGCGGCCGGCGTGAAGTACCCGAAGGGCGTGGACGACGCCTGGACGGCGGACGAGTTCGACGCGGCGCTCAAGGCTCTGAAGGCGAAGGACTCCGACGGCAAGGTCGTCGACCTCCAGGAGGGCAGCGGCTACGCCAACGAGTGGGGCACCTACGGCTTCGCCCCGATCGTCTGGTCGGCCGGGGGCTCCCTGCTCAAGGACGGCAAGGCGGAAGGGGCCCTCGACACCCCGGCCGTGGTGTCGGCGATGAAGACCTTCCAGTCCTGGAAGACGTACACCGACGCCAACACCGACGGCAACGCCTTCGCCAAGGGCCGCGTCGCCCTGAGCTGGGTCGGGCACTGGATGTACCCCGCCTACAGCGAGGCGCTCGGCGACGACCTGGTCGTCCTGCCGCTGCCCGACTTCGGCGACGGCCCGAAGACCGGCCAGGGTTCATGGGCCTGGGGCGTCGGCGCCAACTCCAAGAACGCCAAGGCGGCGGGTACGTTCCTGGACTTCCTCCTCAACGACGCCAACGTGGGCGCGATGACGAAGGCCAACGGCGCCCCGCCCGCCACCAAGTCCGCGCTCGCCGCCAGCGAGCTGTACAAGCAGGGCGGCCCGCTCCAGCTCTTCGCGGACCAGCTCGCCAAGCCCTGTGGTGACAGCGACATCAGCAAGTCGTGCGTCGCCGTCACCCGCCCGGTGACCGCCGGATACCCCGTGGTGACCGCGAAGTTCAGCGAGGCCGTCAACTCGGTCTACGGCGGCGCCGACCCGAAGGACGCCCTGGCCAAGGCCGCCCGCGCCATCGACCGGGACTTCTCGGACAACGCGGGTTACGCCATCCCGTAGCCGACGTCCCGCCCGTCCCAGCCGACGTGACGCCCGTCCGTAGCCGATGGCCCGCCTCCATAGCCGATGGCCCGCCCGTCCGCGGGCGACGTCCCGTCCCGTCCGTAGCCAACTGTCGACAGTCGACGTCCCGTCGTCGAACCTCCCGTCGGACCCATCGGCGGGGGCGGGCGCGCACACCGTGGCCGCCCGCCCCCGCCGGGAAGAGGACCCACCCGTGACAACCGTGGAACCCGCGCCCGCCGCGGCCTCTGGCCGGGAGCCGGCCCCACCCCTCGCCGCAACGGCGCGTCCGTCCCGCAGGAACCGCGAGTGGCTGCACGGACTGCTGATGTCCGCGCCCGCCGTCGCCGGACTCGTCGCCTTCGTCGGCATCCCGTTCTGCTACGCCGTGGTGCTCTCCTTCTACAACGTGCGCCTCGGCTCCCCGCTGGAGCCCACCTTCTTCGGGATCGAGCAGTACCGGCGGCTCTTCACCGACCCCGACCTGTCCGGCCCGTTCCTGCGGGCACTGCTCAACAACCTGACCTTCGCCGTGGTCGTCGTCCCCCTCCAGACGGGCCTCGCGCTCGGCCTGGCGATCCTGCTCAACCGCAAGCTGAAGGCGATCGGCCTGTTCCGGTCACTCTTCTTCATGCCGGTCGTCTTCCCGATGGCCCTGGTCGCCGTGATCTGGCGGCTGATCCTCGCCCGCAGCGACCAGGGCATGCTCAACTCGGCGCTGGACGCGGTGAGTCTCGGCAACTGGGGTGCGTTCGACTGGCTCGGCGACGGGCTGACCGCGATGGCCTCGATCATCGTGCTGTCGGTGTGGCAGGGCGTCGGCTTCCAGATGGTGATCCTGCTCGCCGGCCTCCAGCAGATACCGGGCGAGCTCTACGAGGCCGCCGAACTCGACCGGGCGTCCCGCTGGCAGCAGTTCCGGCACGTCACCCTGCCCGGCATCCGCGGCACCCTCGTCTTCGTCGCGCTGCTGACGTCGGTGCTGTCGTTCCGGGTCTTCGACCAGGTGTACGTGCTGGTCAAGGGCGGCGGGCTCGACGAGGACGCCGCCCGCACGGTGATGTACCAGGCCGTGACCACCGCCTTCGACCAGAACAACATCGGCCAGGCCTCCGCGATCACCGTCGTCTTCTTCCTGATCGTCGTCGTCCTGACCCTGATCCAGCGCCGCGTCGTCCGGCCCGACAACGAGGACTGAGCATGAGTACGACCACGAGTACGAGCATGAGTACGACCACGGGCACCGGCGCGGCCGGTGGCGGCCTCTCGCGCGGCTCGCTGCGCCGCGCTCTCGACTACGCCGTCCTCTCCGTCCTGGCGTTCGTCTTCACTCTGCCCGTCCTCTACCTCCTCCTCGGCAGCCTCAAGCCGTCCGACGAGGTCCTGAACGGCCTGTCCGGTTTCCTCCCCACCCATCTGTCCTTCGACAACTACGCCGCCGTCCTGGACAGCCTGAACTCCGACAGCACGGGCTACTTCTGGCAGTTCATGGGCGTCTCGCTGCTGGTGGCGTTCGTGGTGGTGACCGGCGGCCTGTTCGTCAACTCGATGGCGGCGTACGGCCTTTCGCGGCTGAAGTGGCGGGGCAGGGAGGCCGTGTTCACCCTCGTCCTGCTGCTGATGCTGGTCCCGTTCGAGTCGGTGGCCGTGCCGCTGTTCTACATGTTCAACGACCAGCGGAACACGCTCTTCATCCAGGCGCTCCCCTTCGTCGCCAACGCGTTCTCGGTCTACCAGTTCCACACGTTCTTCCGCTCGATCCCGCCGAGCATCGAGGAGGCGGCCCGGCTGGACGGCGCGGGCCCCTGGCGCACCTTCTTCGCGATCATCGTTCCGATGTCGAAGCCGGCGTTCGCGTCGGTCGCGATCCTGACCTTCCTCACCCAGTGGGGTTCGTTCCTGTGGCCGGTGCTGATGGTCTCCGACCCGTCGGTACGGCCGCTGCCGCTGGAGATGAGCGTCTTCCAGGGCCAGCAGCCCCCGGACTGGGGCCAGATCCTCGCCTTCGGCGTCCTCCTCGTCCTCCCGGTACTGATCGTCTTCGCCTTCTTCCAGCGGTGGTTCGTCCAGGGGGTGGCCAGCTCGGCGGTGAAGGGGTGACCGGGCGTGGGTCTCCCCGTGGTCCGTTGTCAGTGGTCGGTGCGATGCTGTGGGCATGAACCGGGACGATCTGGTGCGGCTGCGGCGGGCGCGGGACCGCATGGACCGCGAGTACGCCGAGCCGCTGGACGTGACAGCCCTGGCCCGCACCGCGCTGATGTCGCCCGGCCACTTCCAGCGCACCTTCCGCGCGGCCTTCGGCGAGACGCCGTACGGCTATCTCATGACCCGCCGGATAGAGCGCGCCAAGGCGTTGCTGCGCCGGGGCGACCTGTCGGTGACCGAGGTGTGCGTCGCCGTGGGGTGTACGTCGCTGGGCTCCTTCAGCTCCCGCTTCACGGAGCTGGTCGGTGAGACGCCGAGCGCGTACCGGGCGCGCTCGCACGAGGAGAGCGCGGCGATCCCCGCGTGCGTGGCGAAGCGGCTGACCCGGCCGGCCCGGCATCGCATACGCACGGCGGAACCGGGCGAGCGTCCTGCGGAACCGAGTGAGGCGTCCTAGCGTGAGGGCATGGCTACGAACGATCCGAACACCACGCGCGCTTCGAGCAGGCTTCCGATATCGGATGTGAAGCTGGCCCAGTGCTTCCTCGCCGTGGACGACCACGACAAGGCGCTCGCCTTCTACCGCGACGTACTGGGCATGGAGGTCCGCGGTGACGTGGGCTTCGAGGGCATGCGCTGGGTCACCGTGGGCTCCCCTCTCCAGCCGGACGTCGAGATCGTCCTGGAACCCCCCGCCGCCGACCCCGACATCTCCCCCGCCGACCGCGAGACCATCGCCACGCTCCTCGCCAAGGGCGTCCTGCGCGGGGTCAACTTCACCACCACCGACTGCGACGCCCTCTACGCCCGCGTCGAGGCCTCGGGCGCCGATGTCCTCCAGGAACCCACGGACCAGCCCTACGGCGTCCGCGACTGCGCCTTCCGCGACCCTGCGGGCAACATGCTGCGCTTCATGCAGCGCCGGGGGGAGAGCGACGCGGGGTGACTGGTGGGGCAGCGGGCGGCGGGGCAGTAAGTCGGCGCGGCAGCGGGGCGGCGCGGCAGCGGGTCGGCGGGGGCGGCGAAAACCTCGTTGCGTGGAGCCGGGGGTCGGGAGAACGTACGAGGCGTTCGGCCGTGAGGGGCGGACGACCGTACGAGAGGGAGCGGCGCTGTGGGCGGAGTGGGCGGGAACGGCAGCGGTGGGGACGCGGGGCCGGGCGGGGCGATTCGGTGGACGTACGCCTTCGTCGACCGACCGATGGCCGGGTTCGAGCGGGCGTGTGCCTTCTGGACGGCGGTCACGGCGACCGAGCTGTCCGAACCGAGGGGCGACCTGGGCGAGTTCGTGACCCTGCTGCCCGAGACGGGCGACGCGTGTGTGAAGGCGCAGGGTGTCCTGTCCGGCGCCGGCGGTGCTCACCTGGACTTCGCCGTCGAGGACATCCCCGCGTTCGTGGACCGGGCGGTCAGGCTCGGCGCCGAGGTGGTCGCCCCGCACGACGGCTGGGCGGTGCTGCGCTCACCCGCCGGTCAGCTCTTCTGCGCGGTGCCCTGGCACGGGGAATCCGTGCGGCCACCGGTGGTCGACGGGAGCCGGCTGGACCAGGTGTGCCTGGACGTGGCGCCGGCCGCGTTCGAGGACGAGGTCGCGTTCTGGGCGGCACTGTCGGGCTGGGACTCCCATCCGGGCTCCCTCCCGGAGTTCCACGTACTGCGCCCCCCGACCGGCCTCCCTGTCCGCATCCTCCTCCAGCGCCTCGACACCCCCCGCCCCACCTCCGCCCACCTCGACCTGGCCTGCACCGACATCGCCACCACCCGCACCCACCACGAATCCCTCGGCGCCACCGTCGTGTCCCACCACCCCCACTGGACGGTGATGCGCGACCCGACGGGCGGCACGTACTGCCTGACAGGCCGAGCCCCGGAAACAGGCGGCCTCCCCTCGACAACGAGCTGACACCCCCAACCCACGACGCCCCGATCCCGACGGCACAGCAGCATCCAGGTGCCGCCCCCTGAGCCCCGACGACCACTGGGACGGTGCCCTGCACCCCGGGTGGCGGCGGCCCGGGGGATCCGCAGCGAAGCCCCAAGGGAACCCGGCGAGCACGGAACCCGGGCACGGACGCGCGGGCACGGGGTCGAAGGGGCGGAGCCGAAGGGGCGGGGTCGAAGGGGCGGAGCCCCTGGGGATGGGAAGGGTAAGGGCGGCGGGGGCGAAACCAGCAGGCCCAGCCCCTACCCCCGTCACCCGAGCCGCCCGCCCGCCCGCCCCAGCAGCTCAGATGTCCCCCGCCCCATCCAACACCGGCCGAATGACCACCGGGTACTCCGTGAGCCCCTCGGGGCCGGGGCACCGGGCGACGCGGGCCGCGATCTCCGTGACCCGGTCCAGGCTCGCGCAGTCCAGCAGCCAGTAGCCGGCGAGCAGTTCCTCGGTCTCCGGGTACGGCGCGTCCGTGATCACCGGCTTGCCGTCGGCGTCGGCGGTGACGAACCGGGTCCGCGCCGGCTCGGCCAGCCCCTGCCCGTCGATCATCTCCCCGGTCTCGGCGAGGTCGTCGTTGATGGAGCCCATGTGGGCGTACATGGCCTGCAGTTGCTCCCGCGTCCAGGCCGGGGAGTGCTCGGACGCGTTGCCGCGCATGCCCTCGTAGTCCGCCTGGGTGCCCAGGACCATCATCAGGTACTTCATGAGTCCGCTCCTTCGTCCGTCCTCCTCGGTTCGAACCACCCGCGGCGGGCGGCTCTCACCGGAGACGTCAGAGCCGTCCCACACCTCTCGACACACCCGCGCGACGCCCCGAGTTCTCTCCGAAGCCACGACTCCACGAACCCACCTGCCCGGTGAGCAAGGCCCGTCAGACGTTCCCCGCGCTCTTCTCCTCAGTCGTCCCCTCGGTCATCCCCTCGGCCTTCACCTCGGGCCGCGCGCCGGCCTCCGCCACCTGCACGTCATGACCACCATGCGTGCCATGACTCCCGTGCGTCCGCCGGGCCACCGCCCGGGGTTTCTCCGCGGCGGCCGGTTCGGCCTCGACGGCCTCGTCGACGTATGCCGCACACTCGTGATTCCTGCACGGACCCGGACTCCATACGGGTACCCACGCGCCCAGCGTCTTGTGCCGCCGTACGACCGTGGCCACAGGCTGTCCGCAGACCGGGCAGACTCGCTCGTCAATGCCCATGCCTTCAGGGTATGACCGACGGGGCCGGGCCGCTCCCCGCCGTACAGGGGCAATCGGCGACACCGCTCACCGCTTCCTGCTGTACGTCCGCACCACCACCCCGTTGTCGAAGCCCCGCACCTCGTCGAGCGTGAACTCGGAGAGGGCGAAGCCGGAGCCGAACATCGGCATGCCGGTGCCCAGCACGATCGGGTACGTCTTGATGAACAGCTCGTCGATCTCGTCGATCAACTCGCCCGCGAGGGCCGAGCCGCCGCAGAGGTAGATGTCGAGTCCGCCGTCCTCCGCCTTGAGCTCGCGGACCCTGCCGACCAGGTCGTCCGAGATGATCTCGACATGCGGGTCGGGCGACTCCTTCAGCGTGCGCGAGGCGACGTACTCGCGCAGATGGGCGTAGGGGCTGGTGATGCCCTCCCGCAGCGCCACGTCGTAGCTGGCGCGGCCCTGGATGATCGTGTCGTACTCCTTGTTCGGCAGACCGTCGGTGCCGATGAGACGACGCACATGGCTCGGGTTGGTGTCCGGGTGCTCCGCGTTGAGGTATTCGGCGAAGTCGCCCACCACGAAGGGGTACATGAACGACGCGTCGCCGTCCTGGTCCCCGATGAAGCCGTCGATCGAACAAGCGACGAAGTACGTGAGCTTGCGCAAACCGGTCTCTTTTCCTTGTCCGACAGGTGATCGCCCATGCGACCACCGCTCAACCACGTCAGTTATAGTACTTCAGATGTAGTGGTTGCAAGGCATTACTCATTGCTTCAGACACTGGACAAGGAGCCCGGATGGTCAGGAACCCGGAGCGCAGGGCCGCTCTGCTGGACGCGGCGGTGGAGGTGCTGGCGCGGGAGGGCGCGCGCGGACTGACGTTCCGGGCGGTGGACGCCGAGGCCGGGGTGCCGGTGGGCACCGCGTCGAACTACTTCGCCGACCGTGACGCCCTGCTCCACCAGATCGACGCGCGGCTGAAGGAACGACTGACCCCTGACCCGGCCGTGGTCGAGGAGCTGCTCGCGTCCCCGAAGGACCGGACCCTGGTCATGGCCTTCATGCGCGACCTGCTGTCCCGCGTCACCGGCGACCGCACCGGCTATCTCGCCCACCTCGAACTGCGCCTGGAAGCCACCCGCCGCCCGGCCCTGCACGCCTCGTACACCGAGTCGGTGCGCGGCGAGCTGGAGTTCGGGATGCGCTTCCACCGCGAGGCGGGTCTCCCCGGCGGCGACGAGACGGTCATGGTCCTCTACCTGGCCATGCAGGGCCTCCTCCTCGAACACCTCACCCTGCCGGAGGTCCTGAACGACGCCCTCCCCGGTGTCACCACCCCCGAGACCCTGATGGAGCGCATCGTGAAAACGATCGTCCCGGCCCACTGACTCCAGCGCGGGTCCCGCCCAGCAGGGGCGCGAGGAACTGCGCGATCAATCACTCACGACCCGCACCCGCCCACGAACACCGGCACCCCCGAGCTCTCAGGCGCAGGGGGGCGAAGGGGCACAGCCCCTGGGGACGGGAACGGGTAGGGGCGGCGGGGGCGAAACCCGGCGGGCCCCGCACACCGTGGGGATGTGCGGGACCCACCGACCATCCGAAGGCACCGGCCCCGCGCAGGGTCAGGTCGGCACGGCGCCACCACCTCCGGAGCATCAACCACCGCCAGGCCTCGCCTCAGCTGCTGCGCCGCGTCACGAACTCGGCCAGCGCCAGAAGCCCACCGGCCGACTCCGGATCCGGAACCGCGCGGGCGAGCTCGTGCATGGCCCGGGCCATACGGTCGGCGGCCTGGACCTGCGCCCAGTCGCGCCCACCGGCCCGCTCCACCACGAGCGCCGTACGCTCCAGATCGCCCTCCGCGTACGGCAGCCCGTACAGCTCGGCGAGTTCGGCGGCCTCCGGGGTGCCGGAGGCGAGCGCGGCGACCACGGGGAGGGACTTCTTGCGGACCATGAGATCCGCCCCGGCCGGCTTGCCGGTACGGCTGGGGTCCCCCCAGATGCCGATCACGTCGTCGATGAGCTGGAAGGCGAGCCCGGCCTCCCGTCCGAACGCGTCCAGAGCCTCGACGTCCTCGTCACCTGCGCCCGCGTACAACGCCCCCACCGCACAGGCGCAGCCGAGCAGCGCGCCCGTCTTCGCCTCGGCCATCGCGAGCACCTCGTCGAGAGTGACCTCCTCGGGCCTGCGGCCCTCCAGCTCGGTGTCCGTGTGCTGGCCCTCGCACAGCTCGACGACACAGGCCGCGAGCCGTGCGGAGGCCGCGGCCGACGCCGGATGCGGGTCCTCGGCGAGCAGTCGCTGAGCGAGGGCCTGCATGGCGTCCCCGGCGAGGATCGCGTCGGGGATTCCGAACACGGTCCACGCGGTGGCCCGGTGTCTGCGGGTGATGTCCCGGTCCATCACGTCGTCGTGGAGCAGCGTGAAGTTGTGCACCAGCTCCACCGCGGCGGCGGCCCGGACGGCGACGGACTCCCGCCCGCCGAGCGCGGCTACGGCGGCCAGGACCAGCGCCGGGCGTATCGCCTTGCCCGCGTTGCCCGCGGCCGGGGCGCCGTCCGCGTCCTCCCAGCCGAAGTGGTAGCGGGCGACCCGGCGCATCGAACCGGGTAACGACTCGACGGCCCGGCGCAGTTCGGGATCGACGGACACCCGGGCCTGCTCCAGGATCCCCGCGGCCTCCTGCCCGTCGAACACACTCGCCCCACCCGCCCGGCCGGCCCAACCCTGATCACCGACAGGAAACCCGCCCCTCACCGGCTCCCCGTCCCCCTTCGGCCCCACCGCTCCCCCCGGATCCCCCGCTCCCAGCGGCCCCGAGGCCTCCCCCACAGGCCTCCGCCGCTCCGGGATCTCGCCGCTCGGCGCGCCCCCGCTGTCCGAGGTTTCGGCGGGGCCCCGCTTGGCCTCGGTCATGAACCGCGCCATGAATTCCGTCGTGAACTCACCCATGGGATCGCCTCGGAGAGTCCGGGGACGGTGGTGCCTGCGCTGCCGATGGGCGCGCGGGCCCGGGGTGCACCCGCCCTGACGAGCGGGTGCACGGCGTCCGGTCGGACAAGGTCACCGCCAGCGGCCGATCTCGACGTTCTCCAGAACGCCGAGCGCGTCGGGGACCAGGACCGCGGCCGAGTAGTAGGCCGTCACGAGGTACTTGATGATCGCCTGTTCGTTGATGCCCATGAAACGCACGGACAGGCTGGGCTCGATCTCGTCCGGGATGCTCGCGGCCCGCAGACCGATGACACCCTGGTCGTCCTCGCCGGTACGCATGGCGATGATCGAGGTGGTCCTGGCCTCGGTCACCGGGATCTTGTTGCACGGGTAGATCGGCACACCGCGCCAGGTGGGGATCCGGTTGCCGGCGATGTCGACGGTCTCCGGGACCAGCCCGCGCTTGTTCAGCTCGCGGCCGAACGCGGAGATCGCGCGCGGGTGGGCGAGCAGCAGCTTGGTGCCCCGGCGGCGGCAGAGCAGCTCGTCCAGGTCGTCCGGGCTGGGCACCCCGTCATGCGGCTGGAGCCGCTGGTCGTACTCGCAGTTGTGGAGGAGGCCGAACTCGCGGTTGTTGATCAGCTCGTGCTCCTGGCGCTCCTTCAACGCCTCGACCGTGAGCCGGATCTGCTGCTCGGTCTGGTTCATCGGCTGGTTGTAGAGGTCGGCCACGCGCGTGTGGATGCGCAGGACGGTCTGGGCGACGCTGAGTTCGTACTCGCGCGGCGCGGCCTCGTAGTCGACGAAGGTGTGCGGGATGTCCGGCTCTCCGCTGTGGCCCGCGGCGAGGTCGATCTCCTTCTCGCCGTAGGTGTTGGTGCGCTGCGACGGGATCGCGCGCTGCTCCTGAAGGTGCTCGCTCAGGGTGTCGGCGCGCTCCGCGAGCTGCTCGACGGCCTGACGCGGCAGGACGAGCACCGTGCACGCGGTGACCGCGCGGGCCGTGTACTCCCAGATCGCCTCGGGGTCGAGCAGTGCCTGTTCGCCGAAGTAGGCCCCGTCGGCGAGGACGCCGAGGACCGCGTCGTCGCCGTAGGGCCCGGTGCCGATCTTCTCGACCTTGCCGTGCGCGAGCAGGAACACCTCCGACGCCTGGCTGCCGAATTCGGCCAGTACATCACCGGGCGCGAACTCCCGCTGTTCGCACCGCTGGGCCAGCTCGCCCAGCACGTCGATGTCCTCGTAAGTCCGCAGGGCGGGCAGTTCGCCCAGCTCCGCGGGGATGACGGCGACCCGGTCGCCGGTCTTCACAAAGGTGACGCGGCCGTCACCGACCGCGTAGGTGAGCCGCCTGTTGACCCGGTACGTACCACCCTGCACATTCACCCAGGGCAGGGTGCGCAGCAGCCAGCGCGAGCTGATCTCCTGCATCTGGGGCGTGGACTTCGTGGTGGTGGCCAGGTTCCGGGCAGCGGCCGTGCCGAGACTCTGCTGCGGCTTGTCCTGCTGCGAGCGGACCTCTTCGCCTACCGACATACGGATTTCCCCTCCGGGTGTGCACTGATATCGCGGTCACCGATCTCGCGATCCAGCCTCCCATCACGGAGCGTGCCGATGCTATTACCCGAAAGAGCGGGAATGGATCTTAGAAGACTGGGCATATCAGGGCGCTTTGTCGAGACTCGTGTCGACTCGTGCCCCTGCCCGCACTCCTGTGTCTCTCGCCGAATCTGACCGGATCGACTCGTACGGCCCAGCCTCGACTGGCTCCCGGCGGGAGTCAGGAGTACGAGTCTGCGTACGAGGCGGCCACGACCGGCGGCCGTCGCCACACGGCACGAAGGAGTCGGCCATGGCCCCACCCATGTCCGCGGGCAGGTTTCTCACCGTCCTCAGGAACGAGGGCGTCCGGGTCGTCGAGGTCGGCGACTGGGAACATCACAACCGCAATCACGTGGGCCCCTGGGGTCCCGTCCACGGCGTGATGATCCACCACACCGTGACCTCCGGCAGCGACCGCACCGTGCGCATCTGCCGTGACGGGTACTCGGGACTGCCCGGCCCGTTGTGCCACGGCGTCATCACCAAGGACGGCCGGGTCCACCTCGTCGGCTACGGCCGCGCCAACCACGCCGGTCTCGGCGACGACGACGTGCTGCGGGCCGTGATCGCCGAGAAGGCGCTCCCGCTGGACAACGAGTCCAACACCGACGGGAACCGTCACTTCTACGGCTTCGAGTGCGAGAACCTCGGCGACGGCCAGGACCCCTGGCCGAAGGCCCAGCTCGACGCGATCGAACGGGTCTCCGCCGCCATCTGCCGCCACCACGGCTGGAACCAGCGGTCCGTCATCGGCCATCTCGAATGGCAGCCCGGCAAGATCGACCCCCGGGGCTTCACCATGACCTCCATGAGAAACCGCGTACGGGACCGCCTGAAATAGGCGCCGGGGCACACGGTTCCGACGCCGACCGGTCATGTGTCCGACAATGGGCACGTGACCGGCCAGCCCTCCGCCCCCGACCCCACCGCCGCCCTGGACCCCCGGCTGCCTTCCCCCCTCCAGGAGGCCGCGGACGAGCGCTTCGCCCGGCACGGCGTCCGGCTGCTCCTCAAGCGCGACGACCTGATCCATCCGCGGCTCGTCGGCAACAAGTGGCGCAAGCTGGCCCCCAACCTGCGTGCGGCGGCCGGCCGGCCGCTGCTCACCTTCGGCGGCGCGTACTCGAACCATCTGCGGGCCACCGCCGCCGCGGGCCACCTCCTGGGCCTGCCCACGATCGGTGTGGTCCGCGGTCAGGAACTGGCCGACCGCCCCCTCAACCCGTCCCTGTCCCGCTGCGCGGCGGACGGCATGCGGCTGCACTTCATCGACAGATCGACGTATCGCCACAAGTCCGACCCGGTCACGCTGGCCACCGTCCTCCGCGACGCCGGCGCCCAGGACGCCTATGTCGTCCCCGAGGGCGGCAGCAACTCCCTCGCCGTGCGCGGCTGCCGGGACCTCGGCGTGGAACTGCGCGGCCGGGCCGACGTCGTGGCCCTCGCCTGCGGCACCGGCGGCACCCTCGCCGGTCTGGCCGCCGGACTGACCCCCGACCAGCGCGCCCTCGGGATTCCGGTTCTCAAGGGCGGCTTCCTCGAAGAGGAGATACGACGGCTCCAGGACCGGGCTTTCGGCGGGCCGCGCGGCGACTGGCGTCTCGACGACCGCTTCCACTTCGGCGGCTACGCGCGCACCACCCCCGAACTTGACGCCTTCGCCGCCGACTTCGAGGCCCGTCACTCCCTGCCCGTCGAGCGTCTCTATGTCGCCAAGTTGCTCCATGGACTTGTCGCCCTGGCGGCGGAGGGTGCCTTCCCGCGCGGGACGACGGTCGCCGCGGTGATCACCGGACGCCCCTTCGAGGAATTCGGAGAAGTGGAACACACACCCCGGGAGAACTCCCGGGACGACTCCCGGAACACCTCCTAGGACGCCTCCCGGTAGACCGCCGCCTCCTCCAGGTCCAGCCGTCGCAGCAGCGTGCGCAGCATCTCGTCGTCGATGTACCGGCCGTCCCGCAGCCGTACGAAGACCGCGCGCTCGGCGCCGATCATCTCCCGGGAGAGTCGGCTGTAGACGTCGTCGACGCTCTCGCCGGTCACCGGGTTGACGGCGCCGAGCCGCTCCCAGACGGCGTTGCGGCGCCGTTCCAGGACCGTGTGGAGGCGGTCGACGAGCGGGGGCGGCAGTTCGTTGCGCTCGTCGGCGAGGAGTTCGTCGAGGCGGGCCTCGGCGGCGCGGGACGCCTGGGCCTGGGCGTTGGCCTCGGCGAGGGTCTCGGCCTGCTGGTCGCGTCCCGGCAGCTTCAGGATCCGGATCAGCGGCGGCAGGGTCAGCCCCTGGATGACGAGCGTCCCGATGACCGTCGTGAAGGTCAGGAAGAGGATCAGGTTCCGCTCGGGGAAGTCGTCGCCGCCGTGCACCGTGAGCGGGATCGAGAAGGCGATGGCCAGCGAGACGACGCCCCGCATTCCGGCCCAGGAGATGACGAAGGGCCCCTTCCAGGTGGGGTTGTCCTCCCGTTCCCTGATGCGTCGCGACAGGATCCGCGGCAGGAAGGTCGCCGGATACACCCACACGAACCGGGTCGCGACCACGACGAGGAAGACGGCCACGGCGTACCAGGTGGCGCGCGCCCCTTCGTACTCCTCCAAGCCTTCGAGGACGACCGGGAGCTGGAGGCCGATGAGGGCGAACACGGCGGATTCCAGCAGGAAGGCGACCATCTTCCAGACGGCCTCCTCCTGGAGGCGGGTGGCGAAGTCGACCTGCCAGTTGCGGTAGCCGAGGTACAGGCCGACGACGACCACGGCGAGCACCCCGGAGGCGTGCACCCACTCGGCGAGCCCGTAGGCGACGAACGGGATCAGCAGCGAAAGGGTGTTCTGGAGCAGCGCTTCCTTCAGGTGGGTGCGCAGCCAGTGGATCGGGACCATCAGCAGGAGCCCGACCGCGACACCGCCGACCGCCGCCACCAGGAACTCCACGATCCCGCCGGACCAGCTCGCGCCCTCGCCGAGGGTGGCCGCGAGTGCCACCCGGTAGGCGGTGATCGCGGTCGCGTCGTTCACCAGGGACTCGCCCTGGAGGATCGTGGTGATCCGCGACGGCAGCCCCACCCGCCGGGCGACCGCCGTCGCCGCGACCGCGTCCGGCGGAGCGACCACCGCGCCGAGCACCAGCGCGGCCGTCAGCGGCAGCCCCGGCACGATCAGATACGCGGCCCAGCCCACGGCGAGGGTCGCGAAGAGCACATAGCCGACCGACAGCAGCGCCACGGGCCGCAGTTGGGCCCGCAGGTCGAGGTACGAGCTGTCGCTGGCGGCCGTGTACAGCAGCGGGGGCAGGATCAGCGGCAGAACGATCTCGGGGTCGAGCTCGTAGTGCGGCACTCCCGGCAGATACGACACCACGAGCCCCGCCGCGACCAGCAGCAGCGGGGCGGGCACCGGCGTACGCCGGGCGGCCCCGGCGACCGTCGCGCTCCCGGCGACCAGCAACAGCAAGGGCAAGAAGTGCATCGCTTCCGCCGCCTTCGTTTCCGCGCGATGTTCCGCGCACCCGTCGTAACCTGGCAATCATGAAACAGTGCACGCACACGGACGCGCTGCCGCACCCCGCGCCTGATCCCCTCACCGACACCTGCCCGGAGTGCCTGGCCGCCGGGAGCCATCCGGTGCAGTTGCGGATGTGTCTGGAGTGCGGACACGTGGGCTGCTGCGACTCCTCGCCGATGCGGCACGCCACCGAGCACCACAAGGAGAGCGGCCATCCCATCATGCGCACGTTCGAACCGGGCGAGACCTGGCGCTGGTGCTTCGTCGACCATGTACTCGTATGACGGACCATGGCGGACCATGTACGCGTACGAGCCCGAAGCCGAGCGCCGCACGACGGAACCATGTCACCCCGTGACACGTCGACGTACTCGTGTGACAAGGTTCGGCAGTCCGGCGCCTGGGTACGTCAATCCGGCGCGCGCTCTTCCTATTTGAGGCCCGCAGACCTCTAGCCACCGAGCGTATTCATAGGCTTACTATGAGTGACAGCATGGGGTGGGGTCCTCAGGACCCCGAGGACACGGCGCTCGGTAGCGCGATAGCGTCACCGCTGAACCACGTAGCGCGTTACCCCGGGGGGCGACCCCTGGGCCCCCGAAAAAGCTTGTACCACCTTGGAGGTGAGGGTGTCCCAGATCGCAGGCGAGCCCGGGACCCAGGACTTCGTGGAAGTCCGGCTGCCGGCCGCGGGTGCCTACCTGTCGGTGCTGCGTACGGCGACGGCCGGCCTCGCGGCCCGTTTGGACTTCACCCTCGACGAGATCGAGGACCTTCGCATCGCGGTCGACGAGGCCTGCGCGATCCTGCTTCAGCAGGCCGTGCCCGGCTCGGTGCTCAGCTGTGTCTTCCGTCTGGTCGACGATTCGCTGGAGGTCACGGTCTCGGCCCCCACCACGGACGGGCACGCCCCCGCGCGTGACACCTTCGCCTGGACCGTGCTGTCGGCCCTCGCGGGCAAGGTCTCCTCCGCGGTGGCCGACGACAAAACCGTTTCGATCAGCCTCTACAAACAGCGCGGCGCGGGACCCGGGCCGGCGTGAGGAACGGGGACGGGCCGGTGCGGGACGAAGAACGCGGCACACGGGAACTTCCCGCGGAGGACGACGGCGGTCCGAGCGGACCGGCGCATCTGGCGGACGGCGTCGACGGCATCCCCGAACAGGCCCGGCCGCACCCGGAGGACGAATCCTCGGCGGCGGTCGGAATGTCTCGATGGGCGGATCCGGCCGACGACGAGGAGCACGAGGCGCCCTCCGGCGGGCAACCGGATCCGGAGGGTGCCCTACGGAGCACCACGTCCTCACGAGGGCGGACTGGGGCCTCCCCCGCTCCAGCACAGTCGGGAGCTGGGGGAACGGTGACGGCGGGCGGGACTATGAGCGAGCACGAGCGACACGACGAGGCGGGTGCGCCGCAGAGCGCGCAGAGTGTGCGAAGCACGCACCACGACCCTCAGGACCGCAGCGGGGCGCGAGCCCTGTTCATAGAGCTGCGCGCCCTGCCGGACGGCAGCGCCGAGTACGCGGAGCTGCGCAACCGGCTGGTCCGGATGCATCTGCCGCTCGTGGAGCACCTCGCGCGCCGGTTCCGCAACCGCGGCGAGCCGCTGGACGACCTGACGCAGGTCGCCACCATCGGTCTGATCAAGTCGGTGGACCGCTTCGACCCGGACCGCGGCGTGGAGTTCTCCACCTACGCGACCCCGACGGTCGTCGGCGAGATCAAGCGCCACTTCCGCGACAAGGGCTGGGCGGTGCGGGTGCCGCGCCGGCTCCAGGAGCTGCGCCTCGCGCTGACCACGGCCACGGCCGAGCTGTCCCAGCAGCACGGCCGTTCCCCGACGGTGCACGAGCTGGCGGAGAAGCTGGCCATCTCGGAGGAGGAGGTCCTGGAGGGCCTGGAGTCGGCCAACGCCTACTCCACGCTGTCCCTGGACGTCCCCGACACCGACGACGAGTCCCCGGCCGTCGCGGACACCCTCGGCGCCGAGGACGAGGCACTGGAGGGCGTCGAGTACCGGGAGTCCCTGAAGCCGCTGCTCGAAGACCTCCCGCCCCGCGAGAAGCGGATCCTGCTGCTGCGCTTCTTCGGCAACATGACCCAGTCGCAGATCGCCCAGGAGGTCGGCATCTCCCAGATGCATGTCTCCCGGCTGCTGGCGAGGACCCTGGCGCAGCTGCGGGAGAAGCTGCTCGTCGAGGAGTAGCGAAGCCGGGAAGCGGCGAAGCCGCGGAGGAACGCGGCCGCGGAGGAACGCGGCCGCGGAGGAACGGAACAGCGAAGTGGGACAGCGGATACGCCGGTCCTCGCGACCGGCTATCGCCCGGATTCCTCCGCCCGGCCCGGCCCCTGGATACCGAGGGCCCGGGTCGTCGCGGGATTGAGCAGCAGGACCAGCGCGGCGACGGCGACCACGGCGAGCACGATGCCCGCCGGGATCGCCACGCTGTCGGCGCGCAGCAGGTTGTAGGCCACCGGCAGCGCCATGATCTGGGTGATGACGGCGGGCCCCCGGCTCCAGCTCCGCCGCAGCAGCAGTCCGCGCGCGGCGATCAGCGGCAGCAGGGCCAGCGCGACGAGGGTGACGCCCCCGGTGACGCCGGTGCTCAGGTCGTCCGGGTCTCCGGTGAGACCCAGGACGAGCATGGCCCCGCCGCCCACCAGCAGGGCCACTCCCTCCAGCGCGGCCAGCGCGGCCGCGGCGGTCAGCCGCCCGGGGCGGGGCTCGGCGTCGGAGGTGTCCGGGGTGGAGGTCTGCTCAGGGCTCACGTGTGAAGGGTAGCCCTCGCCCTCCGGCCGGATCCGACCCCGGTGCCCGGCACGTACCCCGCTTTCGCGCGCCCCCACGTGCTCATCGTCACTACCCGATCTTCCCCTTGATCCGCACCTCGGTATGGGCCGAGTACCACCCAGTAGGTACGCTGCAACGCATGCGTGCACTTCTCGTGGTCAATCCGGCGGCAACCACCACAAGCGCACGTACGCGCGATGTGCTCATCCACGCGCTCGCGAGCGAGATGAAGCTCGAGGCGGTCACCACCGAGTACAGAGGCCACGCGCGGGACCTCGCCCGGCAGGCCGCGGAGGGCAAGGGCGACATCGAACTGGTCGTCGCGCTCGGCGGCGACGGCACGGTCAACGAGGTCGTCAACGGCCTGCTGCACCACGGCCCCGCCCCCGACCGCCTCCCCCGCCTCGCCGTGGTCCCCGGCGGCTCCACCAATGTCTTCGCCCGCGCGCTGGGGCTGCCCAACGACGCGGTGGAGGCGACCGGCGTCCTGCTCGACGCCCTGCGCGAGAGCCGGGAGCGCACGATCGGCCTGGGCATGGCCTCGGGCACCCCGGGCACGGAGGACGAGGCGGTGCCGTCCCGCTGGTTCACTTTCTGTGCCGGCCTCGGATTCGACGCGGGTGTGATCGGCCGGGTCGAGCAACAGCGGGAACGCGGACGGAAATCCACACACGCTCTTTACCTGCGTCAGGCATTTCGGCAGTTCCTGGAAGAGCCTCATCGCAGACTCGGCACGATCACTGTGGAGCGGCCCGGGCAGGACCCGATTTCCGATCTTGTGCTGTCCATAGTCTGCAACACGTCCCCGTGGACGTTTCTGGGCAATCGCCCGGTGTACGCGTCACCTAAGGCCTCGTTCGATAAAGGCCTCGATGTGCTCGGTCTCAGCCGCATGTCGACGCCCGCGCTCGCCCGATATGGCACACAGTTGCTCACTTCGTCCCCCGAGCGCGGACCCCAGGGCAAGCACGCCACCACCCTGCACGATCTGACCGACTTCACCTTGCATTCGAAGGTCCCCCTCCCCCTCCAGATGGACGGCGACCACCTCGGACTGCGTACGAGCGTGACGTTCACAGGCGTACGCCGTGCACTGCGTGTGATTGTGTGAGCGGAACGGGCAAAAGTCCTTCCACTCGAACGTTTAGGCCAGGATCCACCCCATGGAAGTACGGCTGTGACACAGTCGACACCGAGGAATCAAAAAAAACTTTCCGGAAGGGGTTGTATCCGCCGCTGAGGTTTGCGAGTCTCTACGTGGCGCTCGGGACAGCCCGCAACACCGGCTCAAGCAAGCGCCAGAACCCCTCCTCAATCCACAGGACCACACCAGTCCGTCTGGTGATCGGCCCTTCACTTGTTGAGGGATTCGTGAAAGCGTTCACATTCACAAGCAACGTGCAAGTAATACCAAGGAGAGGTAGCAGCCATGGACTGGCGTCACAACGCCGTTTGCCGCGAGGAAGACCCCGAGCTCTTCTTCCCCATCGGCAACACCGGTCCTGCGCTGCTGCAGATCGAGGAAGCCAAGGCTGTCTGCCGTCGCTGCCCGGTTATCGAGCAGTGTCTGCAGTGGGCGCTTGAGTCCGGCCAGGACTCCGGCGTCTGGGGTGGTCTCAGCGAGGACGAGCGCCGCGCCATGAAGCGCCGCGCCGCCCGCAACCGGGCCCGTCAGGCATCCGCCTGATATCCCACCCAGCAATAGCCTGAGCTTGGCGGCGCGCACAGCGAGTGCGCTTCTCCCGCCCCCGAGCCGCAGCGCGCAGTGCCCCCGGTGCGCTTAATCAGCCACTTGCCCGAGCCCCGGACCAGATCATGGTCCGGGGCTCGGTGCTGTTTCGTCGTTGCGGGCACCCCTGCTACTGCTACTTCTGTGCCAGCACCGGGATGTCCAGGATCACCTGGGTGCCCCGCTCCGGAGCCGGGACCATGTCGAAGGTGCCGCCCAACTCCCCCTCCACCAGCGTCCGTACGATCTGCAGGCCGAGGTTGCCCGAGCGGTGCGGGTCGAAGCCCTCGGGGAGGCCGACGCCGTCGTCCTGCACCGTGACGAGGAGACGGGTCTCCTTGGTGGTGCCGCCGCGTACGGCCGAGACCTCGACGGTGCCGGTGTCGCCCTCACGGAAACCGTGTTCGAGGGCGTTCTGCAGGATCTCGGTGAGAACCATGGAGAGCGGCGTCGCGACCTCCGCGTCCAGGATGCCGAAGCGTCCGGTGCGCCGGCCGACGACCTTGCCCGGGGAGATCTCGGCGACCATGGCGAGCACCCGGTCCGCGATCTCGTCGAACTCCACCCGCTCGTCCAGGTTCTGGGACAGCGTCTCATGCACGATCGCGATCGACCCGACCCGTCGTACGGCCTCTTCGAGGGCCTCCCGGCCGCGCTCGGACTCGATGCGCCGGGCCTGGAGCCGCAGCAGCGCGGCGACGGTCTGGAGGTTGTTCTTCACCCGGTGGTGGATCTCCCGGATGGTCGCGTCCTTGGTGATCAACTCACGCTCGCGGCGCCGCAGTTCCGTCACGTCCCGCAGCAGCACCAGCGAACCGATGCGCGGCCCCTTGGGCTTGAGGGGGATCGCGCGGAACTGGATCACGCCCTCGACGGACTCGATCTCGAACTCGCGCGGCGCCCACCCGCTCGCCACCTTGGCCAACGCCTCGTCCACCGGCCCCCGGGAGGGCGCGAGTTCGGCGGTCGTACGGCCGAGATGGCAGCCCACGAGGTCGGCGGCGAGACCGAGGCGGTGGTACGCGGAGAGGGCGTTCGGGGAGGCGTACTGGACGATGCCGTCGGCGTCGAGCCTGATCAGCCCGTCGCCGACGCGCGGCGATGCGTCCATGTCGACCTGCTGGTCGGGGAACGGGAACGCTCCGGCGGCGATCATCTGGGCCAGGTCCGACGCGCTCTGGAGATACGTCAGCTCCAGCCGGCTCGGGGTCCGCACGGTCAGCAGATTGGTGTTGCGCGCGATGACACCGAGCACGCGCCCCTCCCTGCGCACGGGGATGGACTCGACCCGTACGGGCACCTCCTCACGCCACTCGGGGTCGCCCTCACGGACGATGCGGCCCTCGTCGACCGCGACGTCGAGCAGGGGGCGGCGGCCGCGCGGGACCAGGTGGCCGACCATGTCGTCCTGGTACGAGGTGGGGCCGGTGTTGGGGCGCATCTGGGCCACGGAGACATAGCGGGTGCCGTCGCGGGTGGGGACCCAGAGGACCAGGTCGGCGAAGGAGAGGTCGGACAGCAGCTGCCACTCCGACACCAGCAGATGCAGCCACTCCAGGTCGGAGTCGCTGAGAGCGGTGTGCTGGCGGACGAGTTCGTTCATGGAGGGCACGTGTGCGAGCGTACCTGGCGGTACGAACATGACCGGAAACAGTGGGGGGCGTGGCCGGTAAGGGCTCGGGAACCGGCTGTTGTCGGGCCCGGAGACACCCGCGGGCCGCGGCGCCTGAGAGGGACCCTCAGCCCTCCCGGCACCGCAGCCCGGAGCAACATCGACCGTGGGGTGTGCGGTCCCAGTCGGCCGAAGGATGAGGATCCGGAGCAGTCAGGGCAGAGAGCGCCGGGTCCTCGTCCGCCTTCCTGTGCGGGGAAGACGGAGGCTTGTTCTTCTTCGCCTGTGGTCGTCCGCGGCCGTGAGCCGCTGATCGATCACATGCTCTACCACGCATTGTTGACTAGACCACTGCGTGTGTCCATGCGTTGGCAGATGTTTGTTGTTGTTCCCTTGCCCGACATCTGCCGACGGCTCCTACGCAGAGTAGCCCCCTTCAGCATGAGGGCGGGCCGGAATGCCGCGTTCGGCGATCGGGCTCTCGGCGGGGAATTCACCGCTCGCGGCCCCTTCGCGTGGAGGCCACCCCTGCTAGATTGGTCTACACCACATGAGAGATGCTTGACCCCACGGGTTCCGGTCGAGCCTTCTTGAGTCCTTCTTCCCAGATCGGCAGGCACAGCGTGGAAGTTGTCATCGTTCCGGATGCCAAGGCGGGTGGCGAGCTCATAGCCGAGGCGATGGCGGAGTTGCTCCGGCGCAAGCCCGAGGCGCTGCTCGGGGTGGCCACGGGGTCGACCCCGCTGCCCATCTACACGGCGCTGGCGCGGAAGGTGCGGTCCGGTGCCGTGGACGCCTCGCGGGCCCGGGTCGCGCAGCTCGACGAGTACGTGGGGCTGCCGGCCGAGCACCCCGAGTCGTACCGCTCGGTGCTGCGGCGCGAGGTGCTGGAGCCGCTGGGGCTCGGCATGGACGCGTTCATGGGGCCCGACGGGACCGCCGAGGACGTGGCGGCGGCGTGTGAGGCGTACGACAGGGCGCTGGCCGGGGCCGGGGGTGTGGATCTGCAACTGCTCGGCATCGGGACCGACGGGCACATCGGGTTCAACGAACCCTGCTCGTCGCTCGTCTCCCGGACGCGGATCAAGACGCTGACCGAGCAGACCCGGATCGACAACGCGCGGTTCTTCGACGGCGACATCGAACAGGTGCCGCACCACGTCATCACCCAGGGCATCGGCACGATCCTGGAGGCCCGGCACCTGGTGCTGCTCGCGACCGGCGAGGGCAAGGCGGACGCCGTCGCGGCGACCGTGGAGGGGCCGGTGGCGGCGGTGTGCCCCGCCTCGGCGCTGCAGCTCCACCGTCACGCGACCGTCGTGGTGGACGAGGGTGCCGCGTCGAAGCTGAAGCTGGCGGACTACTTCCGGCACACGTACGACAACAAGCCCGACTGGCAGGGGATCTAGCGCCGCCGGGACATGCCTAGGCGCCACGGCCCGATGGGAGGGGCTGTGGCGCCTCTGTGCGTCTGAGCTGCGGGGTGTCGGACGGCGGGGTGTCGGACGGCGGGATGTCGGACGGCGGGATGTCGGACGGCGGGATGTCGGACGGTGGGATGTCGGGCGGTGGGATGTCGGGCGGCGGGTGGAACGGGTGGCGCGCGTGTCCGCCCGTTCCACCCGCCGTCCGGCCCGCTACCGCACTCCCGCGATGACCTCGGCCGCCGCCCTGCCGCAGACCCTCGCCGCGCCGTGGGTGGCGATGTGGAGGGCGCCTCGGGGCGGGGACTGGGGGATGCCCATCTCCACGACGATCGTGTCGGGGCGGGTGGTGAGGAGGGTGTCGAGGGCGGTCGTCATCCAGGGGTGGCGGTGTTCGTCGCGGACGACGGCGACGACACGGCGGGGGCCGGCGACCGCCAGGGCGGAGGCGCCCGCGCTGTCGCCCGCGAAGGTGCCCGTCTCGGTGCCCGGGAGGAGGCGGGCCAGCTCCGCGCCGACGCCCCAGGGGGTCTCGTCGCCCACGGCGATGTTCGCCACCGGGGTGAAGGCCGCGACGTAGAGGGGCTGGGTGGGCGGCTCGTAGGGCGCCGCGACGGTCGTCGTGAGGGCGCGGCGGGCGGCCACGAGTCCGACGCCCCCCTCGGTGCCGCCCGTCCCGCCGGTGGCCTCGGGCCCTGTGCCGTCGGCGCGGCCCGCTCCCCCGGCCGCCGCCCGTGTCCACTTCGCCAGCTCCCGGACCCGGTTCGCCGCGTCCGCCAGGCGTTCCTCCGCGAGGTCGCCGTGGCGGACGGCGGTGACGAGGGCGTCACGCAGACGGCGGACGGTCTCGTCGTCGGCGAGGCCGCCGCCGACGCAGATGGCGTCGGCACCGGCGGCGAGGGCGAGGACGCTGCCGTGTTCGATGCCGTAGGTGCCGGCGATGGCCTGCATCTCCATGCCGTCGGTGACGATGAGGCCGTCGTAGCCGAGGTCGCCGCGGAGGAGGTCCGTGAGGATGCCCCGGGACAACGTCGCCGGAAGGGCCGGGTCCAGGGCCGGGACCAGGATGTGGGCGCTCATCATCGCGCGCGAACCGGCGGCGATGGCGGCGCGGAAGGGGGCCAGGTCCCGGGATTCCACGAGCGAGCGGTCCGCGTCGATGCGGGGCAGGGAGAGGTGGGAGTCGACTGCGGTGTCGCCGTGGCCCGGGAAGTGCTTGGTGCAGGCGGCGACGCCCGCGGCCTGGAGGCCGGTGACATAGGCGGCCGTGTGGCGGGCGACCAGGTCGGGGTCGGCGCCGAAGGAGCGCACCCCGATGACCGGGTTGGACGGGTTGGCGTTCACGTCGGCCGACGGGGCCCAGTTGAAGTCGACACCGCACTCCGCGAGGCGCCGGCCCAGGGCGAAGGCGACCTCCCTGGTCAGGTCCACGTCGTCGACCGCGCCCAGGGCGTGGTTGCCCGGGAAGGAGGAGCCGTTGCGGACCTCCAGGCGGGTGACGTCACCGCCCTCCTCGTCGATCGCGACCAGGACGTCCTCGTGCTCGGCACGCAACCGCGCGGTGAGGGCGGCCAGTTGTCCGGGCGAGACGATGTTGCGGCCGAAGAGACCGACGGAGGCGAGGCCCTCGCCGAGGCGGCGGAGCAGCCAGTCGGGGGCGGTGGTGCCCGTGAAGCCGGGCTGCAGGACCGTCAGCGCGTCCCGCGCGAGCCCGTCCTGTCCGGAAGGGGAACCGGGCGAGCCGGTGGCGAATGTCGTCATCGGGGGTTATCCCTTCACGGCGCCCGCGGTGAGGCCCGCGGCCATCTTGCGCTGGACGAGGAGGAAGAGGACGACGATCGGCACGGCCATCATGGTGGAGCCGGCCATCATCGGGGCGTATTCGGTGCCGTGCTTGGTGGTGAAGTTGCCGAGCCAGACGGTCGCCGTCTGGTTCTGCTGGCTCATCAGCATCAGGGCGTACAGGTACTCGTTCCACGCCTGGATGAACCCGTAGACCGAGGTCGCCACCATGCCCGGCGCGAGCAGCGGGAACACCACGCGGATGAAGGCGGTGGTGCGGGAGCAGCCGTCGACCATGGCCGCCTCCTCCAGCTCGCGCGGGATGTTGACGATGAAGCCGCGCAGGGTCCACACGGTGAACGGGAGGATGAAGGTCAGATAGGTGATGATCAGACCGGTCAGACGGTCGTACTGGCCCAGGTCGTTCAGGAGCAGGAA
This sequence comes from Streptomyces sp. NPDC001868, assembly GCF_040297125.1. NCBI lineage: Bacteria > Bacillati > Actinomycetota > Actinomycetes > Kitasatosporales > Streptomycetaceae > Streptomyces > Streptomyces sp. NPDC001868. The sequence continues at coordinate 56,531 of NZ_JBEOYO010000007.1, forward strand.
GACCGGGATGATCATCGCGACCAGTGGGACCATCTGCACCGCCAGGATGCCGACGATGACCACTTTCCGGCCGCGGAAGGCGAAGCGGGAGATGGCGAGGGCGGCCAGCATGCCGACGACGACGCCGATCACGACGACCGTGAGGGAGACGATCAGGCTGCGGCCGACGGGGCCCCAGAAGTCGGCGATGTCCAGCGCCCGGCCGAAGTTGGTGAAGGTGATCGCCGTCGGCAGCAGGCTGGGGTCGGGGTCGATCGCGTCCTTGGCCGGTTTGAACGCCGTGTTGAGCATCCAGTAGACGGGGAAGCCGGCCGTGACGAAGACGAACAGGCCGAGGAGGTTCCAGCCGAGCCTGGACTTCCGGGGACCGGAGCGGCTCTTCGTGTTCTTCCGGGGACCGGAGACAGTGGCAGTGCTCATTCGACCTCTCCGATCTTCAGCATCTGGCGCATGTAGACGCCGATCACGCCGAGCAGCAACAGCACGGTGAGCAGGGCGATCGCCGAGCCCTGCGCGTAGTCGTTGACCACGAAGGCCTTGTCGTACGAGTAGGTCGTGAGCAGTTGGAACTCGGCCTCCGGGTGGCCGTTGCGCATCACGAAGACCTGCGGGAAGACGCCCATGTCCCAGATGACGGAGAGGGTCGTGAGCATCACGATGATCGGCTTGAGAATGGGGAGCGTGACGTAGCGGAACACGCCCCACGCGCCGGCGCCGTCGAGCCGGGCGGCCTCCTCCAACTCCTTGGGGACCTGGGTGAGTCCGGCGCTGAGGGTGATGACGACGAACGGCACCGCGCCCCACACCACGAGGAGGGTGATGACGGCCAGGCCCTCGGGACCGCTGGCGAACCAGTTGTGGCCGATCATGTCGACGCCGGGGAGCTTGCTCAGAAGGGCGTTGAAGATGCCGTAGTCGGAGTCGAAGAGCCATTTGAAGACGGTGGTGGCGACGATGATGGGCATGCCCCAGCTCGCCACGAGCGCGATGTTGACGAGCGTCTTCACCCAGCCGGAGACCCGCTGGAGCAGCAGGGCGATCGCCATGCCGATGACCATGGTGAAGACCACGCAGGCGCCGGCGAAGACGATGGTCCGGACGACGACCGCCCAGAACTCGCTGTCCCCCAGCACCTTGGAGAAGTTCTCGAAGCCGACCGACTCGGCGGGCTTGAACCCCCACAGCTGGGACTGGCCGAACTCCTGGAAGGACAGGGTGACCAGACGGACCAGCGGATAGCCGAGGACGACGGCGAGGATCAACAGGCAGGGGGCCAGCAGCGCCCAGGGAACGGCGGCGCCGCCTGCCGAACGTCTGGCCGAACCCCCGGCGACCACGGGCGGGGTCGGCGGCGGCGCCGGCCGCGCGGGCGGCACCTTCGCGGGGGCTGTCGTGTCTGCGGCACTCATCGCGCGCTCCTAAGCAACTGAAGGAGGGGCCGGCAGCAGGCGCCCTCGAAGGGGCGCGGGGAACTGCGCGACCAGCCACGACGCACCGGCACCGAACCCGACACCCATCGCGGCACTTTCGTAGATCACCCACCGGCCGAACCGATGTCATCGACCGGCCCGACCGGTGTCGTCAACCGGCCCGACCGATGTCCCCCACCGGCCGGCCACTGCGGCACCCCGGGCCGGACCCGGGGCACCCACCGGCCGGCGGCGATGGCACCCCCGGCCGGGCCCAGCCATCGCGGCCAGGCCCGACCGGCAGGTCACCGTCACTCGTTGTTGATGACCTTGTCGATCTCGGCGTCCGCCGTCTTCGCGGCCTCCTCGACCGACTGCTTGCCGGTGCCGATGGACTGCAGCATCGTCTGCAGGATCTGCGCCTTCTCGACCTGGCCCCAGCCCGGAGCCATCGGGACGAACCAGTTGGACTCGGCAGCGGTGGCCGGGACCGCCGTCGCCGGGTCGTCCTTCAGGGTGGCGAGGTCGGTCTTGTTGTTGGGCAGGTTGCCCTTCTCGATCAGACCCTTCTGGCCGGCGGGCCCGGTGAAGGCGTTGATCCACTCGGCGGCGACGGTCTGCGCGTCGGACTTCACCGGGACGGCGAGGTCGGAGCCGCCGAGGAAGACGGGGAGGTTCTTGCCGGACGGGCCGGGCATCACGAAGTTCTCGACGTTGCCTTCGAGCTTGCCGGTCTTGTCGTTCTCCTTGGCCGCGGCGGTCGCGCCCTCCCAGGCGGGGGCGAAGATCATGCCGGACTTGCCCTGACCGTAGACGATGTACCGGTCGGACTCGTCCTTGGTCTTGTCGCCGTGCATGTACGTGTCGACGACGTCCTTGAACGCGTCGAGCCCCTTGATGGACTCGGGCGAGGAGAGGCTGGCCTTCCACTTGCCGCCCGACTCGACGGCTATGGAGCCGCCGGCGTCGTAGACGAAGGACATGGCCGCGTACCAGTCACGGGTGGGCTGGTACCAGGCGCTGAACTTGTCGCCCTGCTTCTTCTGGACCTTGTCGAGGGCGGCGGTCAGCTCGTCGTACGTCTTCGGCGGGGACTTGACGCCCGCGGCGGCGAAGACGTCCTTGCGCCAGTTGGCGACACGGCCACCGGCGTAGTACGGGACGCCGTAGGTCTTGCCCTCGTAGGTGACGGAGGCCTTGAGGCCGTCCAGCCAGGCGTCGGAGTTGTCGAACTTCGCCGGGTCGACGGGGGCGAAGGCGCCCTTGACCATGTAGGCGAGCATCTCCGTGTTGCCCATCTCGACGACGTCGGGGGCCTTGTCGGTGGCGAGGACGGCGTCGAGCTTGGCGTTCTTGTCGGGCCAGCCGTAGTACTCGTGCGTGATGGTGATGCCGGGGTGCTTCTTCTCGATCGCCTCGTCGGCGGCCTTGACCAGCTCCGGCCAGTTGTTCTGCGCGTCCACCGTGAGCCAGACCGTCAGCTCCTTGGTGTCCGCCCCCGTGTCCGAGCTCTTGCTCCCGCCGCCGCCCCCGCACGCCGCGACGGAGACCATCATGCCCGCGATACAGACCGCGATCGTCAGCTTCCTCTTCACGCCACCCTCCTCAGGGATGCCATTGCTCAGGGATGCCACAAACCCCCCTGCTCCCCGCGGTGACAGACGTACCGCCCATGGGGCCAGGACCTGGACCAATGGTGTAGACCAGTAGGCGGAGCTTGGCTCAGACCATTCGGCGTGTCAAGAGGGTGCGAACCGGCTCCCACCAGCCGTTATGCGACCTACATATGCAAGAACCTTTATGTAATAAGCCAGCGAAAACAGCGCGCTTGAGCCACACTCTTCAGGTAGACCACTGCCCGTTCGCGGAGTGGACCAGCGGAGACCTCGCCGTGGACTAGACCAGCGGGGCCTGCGAAGGTATACAGAGGGATCACGCCACGAGGAGCCGGGAAGGCGGAGCATGAGCACCGACGTCAGCAGTGCGGAGAACGAGAACGGGGCGACCGTCCGTACCGCACGCGTGCCCAAGTACTACCGCCTGAAGAAGCACCTGCTCGACATGACCGAGACGCTGCCGCCCGGCACCCCGGTGCCGCCCGAGCGCACGCTCGCCGCCGAGTTCGACACCTCGCGCACGACCGTGCGGCAGGCCTTGCAGGAACTGGTCGTCGAGGGGCGCCTGGAGCGCATCCAGGGCAAGGGCACGTTCGTCGCCAAGCCGAAGGTCTCCCAGGCGCTGCAACTCACCTCGTACACCGAGGACATGCGCGCCCAGGGCCTCGAACCCACCTCGCAACTGCTGGACATCGGCTACATCACCGCCGACGACACCCTCGCGGGGCAGCTGGACATCACCGCCGGCGGGCGCGTGCTACGGATCGAGCGCCTCCGGATGGCCAACGGCGAGCCGATGGCCATCGAGACGACCCATCTGAGCGCCAAGCGCTTCCCCGCCCTGCGCAGGTCACTGGTCAAGTACACGTCCCTCTACACCGCGCTCGCCGAGGTGTACGACGTCCGTCTCGCCGAGGCCGAGGAGACCATCGAGACCTCGCTGGCCACCCCACGCGAGGCCGGCCTGCTGGGCACGGACGTGGGCCTGCCGATGCTGATGCTCTCCCGGCACTCGCTGGACCAGGACGGACAGCCGGTGGAGTGGGTGCGGTCGGTGTACCGGGGCGACCGGTACAAGTTCGTGGCGAGGCTCAAGAGGCCGCAGGACTGAGCCACTTGGGGCCCTCCCGGGGCGAGCGGGGCACGGCGGCCGGGGCGAGCGGGGCGAGTAACAGGTGATGCACGCGGTGTAGCGCAACCGTCGCGCCTGTTCTACGGTCCTTGGCGTCGCCGCATGGACACGGGAGGCCCCGCTGTGCGTACCGCGAACGTCCGCACCATCGTCATCTGGACCCTCGTCGCCCTGATCGCCGGGACCGGTTGGGCCGTACTCGCGCTGGCCCGGGGCGAGAACGTGTCGGCGGCCTGGATGGTCGCCGCCGCGCTGGGCTCGTACGCGATCGCCTACCGCTTCTACGCCAGGTTCATCGCGTACAAGGTCCTCAAGGTCGACAAGACCCGGGCCACCCCGGCGGAACGCCTCGACAACGGCATCGACTTCCATCCGACCGACCGCCGGGTGCTGCTGGGCCACCACTTCGCGGCGATCGCGGGCGCGGGGCCGCTGGTCGGGCCCGTACTCGCGGCGCAGATGGGCTATCTGCCCGGCACGATCTGGATCATCGCGGGCGTGATCTTCGCGGGCGCGGTCCAGGACATGGTGGTGCTGTTCTTCTCGACGCGCAGGGACGGCAGGTCGCTCGGCCAGATGGCCCGCGAGGAGATCGGCCCGTTCGGCGGGGCCGCCGCGCTGCTCGCCGCCTTCGCCATCATGATCATCCTGCTGGGTGTGCTGGCGCTGGTCGTCGTCAACGCCCTCGCGCAGTCGCCGTGGGGCACCTTCTCCATCGCGATGACCGTCCCGATCGCCCTGCTGATGGGCTTCTACCTGCGGGTTCTGCGTCCGGGCCGGGTCGCGGAGGTCTCGCTGATCGGCGTCGGCCTGCTGCTGCTCGCGCTGGTGGCGGGCCGCTGGGTCGCGGAGTCCTCGTGGGCGGAGACCTTCACGCTCGCGCCCTCCACCCTGGTGATCTGGCTGGTGGCGTACGGGTTCATCGCCTCGATCCTGCCGGTGTGGATGCTGCTCGCGCCCCGCGACTACCTCTCCACCTTCATGAAGATCGGCACGATCGTGCTGCTCGCGCTGGGGGTCGTCTTCGCCCTGCCGACACTGCGGATGCCCGCGGTGACGGACTTCGCCTCGCGCGGCGACGGCCCGGTCTTCGCGGGCTCGCTCTTCCCGTTCGTCTTCATCACCATCGCCTGCGGGGCGCTCTCCGGCTTCCACTCCCTCATCTCCAGCGGTACGACGCCGAAGATGATCCAGAAGGAGACGCAGGTCCGGATGATCGGCTACGGCTCCATGCTGATGGAGTCGTCCGTGGCCGTGATGGCACTGATCGCCGCCTCGATCATCGACCCGGGCCTGTACTTCGCGATGAACGCGCCCGCCGGGGTCATCGGCGACACCGTGCAGAACGCCTCGCAGGTGGTGAGCGGTTGGGGTTACTCGATCTCGCCGGAGGAGCTGGCGGCCGCCGCGAAGAACGTCGAGGAGGCGTCCCTGCTGTCCAGGACCGGCGGCGCGCCCACGCTCGCCGTCGGGGTCTCGGAGATCTTCTCGCAGGTGACGGGCGACGGGCTTCGGGCCTTCTGGTACCACTTCGCGATCATGTTCGAGGCGCTGTTCATCCTGACCGCCCTCGACGCCGGCACCCGCGTGGGCCGGTTCATGCTCCAGGACACCCTCGGCAACGTCTACCGACCGTTCAAGGACATCAGCTGGAAGCCCGGCCTGATCATCACCAGCGCGATCGTGTGCGGGCTGTGGGGCTACTTCCTGTGGGTGGGCGTCCACGAACCGCTCGGCGGGATCAACCAGCTGTTCCCGATCTTCGGCATCTCGAACCAACTGCTCGCGGCGGTCGCGCTGACGGTCTGCACGACGCTGCTGGTGAAGTCGGGACGCCTGAAGTGGGCCTGGATCACGGGCGTTCCGCTGGCCTGGGACGCGACGGTCACCCTGACGGCCAGCTACCAGAAGGTGTTCTCCAGCGACCCGCGCGTCGGCTTCTTCAAGCAACGCGGCGTCTACCAGGACGGCATCGACCGGGGCGAGGTCATCGCCCCCGCCAAGAGCATGGACGACATGCACACCATCGTCACCAACTCCACGGTCGACGGCGTGCTGTCGGCCGTCCTCGCCCTGCTGATCATCGTCGTGATCGCGGACGCCGCACGCGTCTGCGTACGGCATGTCCGCCGCCCCGCGCTGTCCACGCTGAGCGAGGCCAAGTACGTCGAGTCGAAGATCGTCGCCCCCGCCGGGCTGATCCCGACCAAGGAGGAGAAGGAAGAGGAGGCGACGGCACGTGCTGCGGTCGGTGCTGGGCAGGGCGGCTAGGGCGGCCAGGGGCGTGCGCTGGTACGTACGGGAGCTGACCGACGAGTCCGCGTACGACCGCTATGCGGAACATCTGCGCACACACGACCCCGACGCGCCGGTGCCGACCCGGCGGGAGTTCGAACGCATGCGGATGGACCGCCAGGAAGCGGACCCCCGGCAGGGGTTCCGCTGCTGCTGAACCCACCGCCGAACCCGCTGAACACACAACCTCCGCATCCGATATCCGGACTGGGGGTTCCATACGACGGAACCCGTCCCTTACATTTCCTGCGCGTTAAGCAGGTGATCAGTGGTGACCGGTGCGGTCACCAGTGCGGTGATCAGCGAGGGGACGGAAACCGGGACATGTCGGAAGCGCCTGAAGTGAGACCACCAGGGCCACCGGTGGTGACACCTGTCAGGGTGGTCATCGCCCTGTGCCTGTTCACCCCGTTCGTGGCGATGCTCTGGGTCGGCTCGTACGCCAAGACGGACCCGGCGTTCATCGGCATCCCCTTCTTCTACTGGTACCAGATGGCCTGGGTGCTCATCTCCACCGCGCTCACCGCCACCGCGTACGTCCTGTGGCAGCGTGACCAGCGGGCCCGTAGGTCCGAGACCAAGGACGGGGGTGCCGCGCGGTGAAGGACGGCGTGAACGGCGTGGCACTCGCCGTCTTCATCTTCTTCTTCCTGGCCGTCACGGTCATGGGCTTCCTGGCCGCGCGCTGGCGCAAGGCCGAGAACGACAGCCTCGACGAATGGGGCCTGGGCGGGCGGTCGTTCGGCACCTGGGTCACCTGGTTCCTGCTCGGCGGCGACCTCTACACGGCGTACACCTTCGTCGCCGTCCCCGCGGCCATCTACGCGGCGGGCGCGGCCGGCTTCTTCGCGGTGCCCTACACGATCCTCGTCTACCCGCTGATCTTCACGTTCCTGCCCCGCCTGTGGTCGGTCTCCCACAAGCACGGCTATGTGACGACCTCGGACTTCGTACGGGGCCGCTTCGGCTCCAAGGGCCTGTCCCTTGCGGTCGCCCTCACCGGCATCCTGGCGACGATGCCCTACATCGCCCTCCAACTCGTCGGCATCCAGGCCGTGCTGGACGTGATGGGCGTGGGCGGCGGCGAGAACACCAACTGGTTCATCAAGGACCTGCCGCTGCTGATCGCGTTCGGTGTCCTGGCGGCCTACACCTACTCCTCCGGTCTGCGGGCGCCCGCGCTGATCGCGTTCGTGAAGGACACCCTGATCTACATCGTCATCGCGGTGGCGATCATCTACATCCCGATCAAGCTCGGCGGCTTCGACGACATCTTCGCCAAGGCCGGCGAGGCGTACAGCCAGACCAACCCGGCGACGGACAAGCCGCGCGGCTCCCTCGTCCCCGGTGACGCCAACCAGTGGACGTACGCGACCCTGGCCCTCGGCTCGGCCCTGGCGCTCTTCATGTACCCGCACTCGATCACGGCGACGCTGTCGTCCAAGAGCCGCGAGGTCATCCGCCGCAACACCACGATCCTGCCCCTGTACTCCCTGATGCTGGGCCTGCTCGCCCTGCTGGGCTTCATGGCGATCGCGGCCGGGATCCAGGTGCAGAACGGCCAGCTGGCGATCCCGCAGCTGTTCGAGACGATGTTCCCGGACTGGTTCGCGGGCGTCGCCTTCGCGGCCATCGGTATCGGTGCGCTGGTCCCCGCGGCGATCATGTCCATCGCGGCGGCGAACCTCTTCACCCGCAACATCTACAAGGACTTCATCAAGCCGGACGCCACGCCCGCACAGGAGACCAAGGTCTCCAAGCTGGTGTCCCTGCTGGTGAAGGTCGGCGCCCTCGCCTTCGTCCTCACCATGGACAAGACGGTCGCCATCAACTTCCAACTGCTGGGCGGCATCTGGATCCTCCAGACCTTCCCGGCCCTGGTCGGCGGCCTCTTCACCCGCTGGTGCCACCGCTGGGCACTCCTCGCGGGCTGGGCGGTCGGCATGCTGTACGGGACGATCGCCGCGTACGGGGTGGCCTCGCCCACGCAGAAGCACTTCGGGGGCTCCTCGGCGGAGATTCCCGGGATCGGTGAGATCGGGTACATCGGTCTGACGGCGTTCGTGCTGAACGTGGTCGTCACGGTCGTGCTGACGTTCGTCCTGCGGGCCGCCAACGCCCCCGACGGCATCGACGAGACCCGGCCGGAGGACTACACGGCGGACGCGGGCGACGCGGGCGTCCAGGTGGAACTGCCGCCGGCGACGGCGGGGTCGAGCCACTAGGTTCGCGTACCGGATTCCGGGGCGGCGCGGGGTGTCTTTCGCCCCCGCCGCCCCTACCCGTCCCATCCCCCAGGGGCGGTGCCCCTTCGACCCCCTTCGCGCTCCGCGCGGGATGGGTGGGTGAGTGAGTGCGGGTCCGGTGGGGGCTGGTCGCGCAGTTCCCCGCGCCCCTGAAAAAGCAGGGGCTGCGCCCCTCGCTTTTCGCCCCGAAAGGGCCGGAGGCCCTTAAGGGGCGCGGGGAACTGCGCGAGAAGCCCCACGCACCGGCACCTTGGGGGTCGAAGGGGCGCAGCCCCTGTTGGATGGGACGGGTAGGGGCGGCGGGGGCGAAACCCATCCGGCTACGCTGGCCGCGTGACCGCTCGCACCCCGATCGTCCTGGACAGCGACCCCGGCATAGACGACGCCGTAGCCCTGCAGTACCTGCTCGGCACGGACCTGTGGGACCTCAAGGCCTACACATCGGTCGGCGGCAACCTCCCGGCAGCGGCCACATACGCCAACGCCCGCGCCCTGACCCGAGCCCTCCGCATCGACGCCGACGTCCCCGTACACAGAGGCACGGGCCGCCCCCTCTCCCGCCTCCCCTACCGAGAGGCCTCCGCCTTCCACGGCCCGGCGGGCCTCGGCGACGAAACCCTCCCCGACTCGACGGCCCCGCACCCCACGGAGTCGTCCGCACAGGCCCTCCTGCGGCTCTCCCGGGAGTACGAGGGCGAGCTGACCCTCTGCGCGACCGGCCCGCTCACGAACGTGGCCGTCGCCCTGCTGGAGGACCCGGACTTCGCCCGCCGCATCGGCAGGTTCGTGTTCATGGGCGGCGCCGCCCACGTCCCGGGGAACATCACCCCGGTCGCCGAGTTCAACATCTGGGCCGACCCGGACGCCGCCGAGATCGTGCTCTCCTCCGGCATCCCGTTCACCATGGTCGACCTGGACGCCTCGCACCGCTGGCTGTTCCGTCCCGCCGACCTCGCCGCGCTGGAGGCCGCGGGCCCGGGCGCGGCCCTCGCCGCCCGGCTGATGCGTACCTACATGGACGCCTACACCCGCCACGGCGGCGACGGCACCTGCCCGCTGCACGATCCGCTGGCCGTCGGGGTCTGCGGGGACGAGGCGTTCATCGAGGCGGCCGAGGGGGCGGTCGTCGTGGAGTGCGCGAGCGAACTCACGCGCGGCCAGACCGTGTTCGTGCCGGCCGCCGCCCACCGCGTCCACTACTCCGAGTCCCCCGCCCTGACCGCCCGTCTCGGCGCCACGGGCCGCGTCGCCCTGGGGCCGGGCACACGCGACTTCAGCAGGGACTTCGTGGCGACGCTGCCGCGGTGGCCTGCGGTGGGCTGAGCGGAACACACCCGTCCGGGTCGGATCATCGGACAAGTCTTCGCCCCTGTGGACAACTGCGGGCCCCGCTCCCGCCCGCTGATGCACACTGCGACGCATGGACATCACGATCAGGCCCGTGGCCCCGGACGAGTACACCACCCTCGGCGAGACCACCGCGCAGGCTTACCTCGGCGACGGACTCCTGGACTTCGGGGAGAGCGATGCGTACCTCGTCGAGCTGCGCGACGTGGCGAAGCGGGCCGCAGCGGCCGAGGTGCTCGTCGCCGTGGCGGACGGCCGGGTGCTCGGCGGTGTGACCTTCGTCCCGGCGGGCGGCCCCATGGCCGACATCGCCCGTGCGGGAGAGGCCGAGATACGGATGCTCGCGGTCGATCCGGAAGCGCGTGGGCGGGGTGTCGGCGAGGCCCTCGTGCGGGCCTGCGTGGAGCGCGCCCGGGCCGTGGAGGGCTGCGTCCGCGTGGTGCTGTCGACCCAGCGGAGTATGCACGCCGCCCATCGCGTCTACGAACGCCTGGGCTTCACCCGCACACCGGAGCGCGACTGGAGACCTCTCCCCGACCTCTACGACCTCACGCTGATCACCTATGAGTTGACGCTCTGACACCCTGCGAAGTCGATGGCGACACAACATGTGGGGGTGCCACCGCGCCCCGGCACTAGATGTATGCTCATGCTCGCTGTCGCCGCAGGGGAATCCGGTGCGAATCCGGAACTGTCCCGCAACGGTGTACTCGCGTGCGTACATCTCCATTTGCGCACGCCTGTTCAGTCCGAACACCTGCCGACAGCGCACCCGGCCGTCCGGTCCGGGTGCCTGACGTCCGGGCCTCGTGGAATGGGCCGGTGGACGCGACGCCGCGTGCGCTCGTGTGCTGCCGCCTGCCCTCCGCAAGGCCCCTTGCCGAGCGAGGGAGAGCCCCACGTGACCATCGCGCCAGCCGACCCGGTTTCAGCCGATTCGGTTTCAGCCGACCTGGCTTCAGCCGAACCGGCGACGGAGACCGACGGTCCCGGGACCGCGTTGCTGCGGACCCTGACCGAGCTGACCGTCGACCTCCCCGACGCCGATCCCGGCCGGGTCGCCGCCGCCGCGTTGCGAGGCCGGTCCTCGCGTGCGGCCTCCGCCGAGATGATCGTGGAACTGCGAGAGCTGGCCACGGAAGCGGCCGCGGGACTCATCTCCGAGGACCCCGCCTACTCGAAGCTGGCGGCCCGGCTGCTGGCCATCGGCATCCGCGCCGAGGCCGCCTCGCAGGGGGTCACGACGTTCACCGAGTCCATCGCCGTCGGCCACCGGGAAGGTCTCGTCGCCGACCGCACGGCGGAGTTCGCCCGTGTGCACGCCGGGCGTCTCGACGCCCTGATCGACCCGGCCGGCGACGACCGCTTCGGCTACTTCGGCCTGCGCACCCTCCACAGCCGCTATCTGCTCCGGCACCCGATCACCCGCAAGGTCATCGAGACGCCCCAGCACTTCATGCTGCGGGTGGCGAGCGGCCTCGCCGAGGACGACACCTCCCGTGCCGTCGACGAAGTCGCCGCGCTCTACCGGCTGATGAGCCGCCTCGACTACCTCCCCTCCTCCCCCACGCTCTTCAACTCCGGTACGCGCCACCCCCAGATGTCGTCCTGCTACCTCCTGGACTCCCCGCTGGACGAGCTGGACTCCATCTACGACCGCTACCACCAGGTGGCCCGCCTCTCGAAGCACGCCGGCGGCATCGGCCTGTCGTACTCCCGCATCCGCTCGCGCGGTTCGCTGATCCGGGGCACCAACGGGCACTCCAACGGCATCGTGCCGTTCCTGAAGACCCTGGACGCCTCGGTGGCGGCCGTGAACCAGGGCGGCCGGCGCAAGGGCGCCGCGGCGGTCTACCTGGAGACCTGGCACTCCGACATCGAGGAGTTCCTTGAGCTGCGCGACAACACCGGTGAGGACGCCCGGCGTACGCACAACCTGAACCTGGCGCACTGGATCCCGGACGAGTTCATGCGCCGGGTCAACGCCGATGAGCAGTGGTCGCTGTTCTCGCCGTCCGACGTGCCCGAGCTGGTCGACCTGTGGGGCGAGGAGTTCGAGGCCGCGTACCGCGCGGCGGAGGCGAACGGCCTGGCGAAGAAGACCATCCCCGCCCGTGATCTGTACGGCCGCATGATGCGCACCCTCGCGCAGACCGGCAACGGCTGGATGACCTTCAAGGACGCGGCCAACCGCACGGCCAACCAGACGGCCGAGCCGGGCCATGTCGTCCACTCCTCCAACCTCTGCACGGAGATCCTGGAGGTCACGGACGACGGCGAGACGGCGGTCTGCAATCTGGGCTCGGTGAACCTGGGCGCCTTCGTGGACCGGGCGACGGGCGACATGGACTGGGAGCGGCTGGACGAGACCGTCCGCACGGCCGTCACCTTCCTCGACCGCGTCGTCGACATCAACTTCTATCCGACCGAGCAGGCGGGCCGCTCCAACGCCAGGTGGCGCCCGGTCGGCCTCGGCGCGATGGGTCTCCAGGACGTCTTCTTCCAGCTGCGCCTGCCCTTCGACTCCCCGGAGGCGAAGGCGCTGTCCACCCGGATCGCCGAGCGCATCATGCTCGCCGCGTACGAGGCCTCCGCCGACCTCGCCGAGCGCGGCGGCCCGCTGCCGGCCTGGGAGAAGACCCGTACGGCCCGTGGTGTGCTGCACCCCGACCACTACGGCGTCGAGTTCACCTGGCCGGAGCGCTGGGCGGCCCTGCGCGAGCGCGTCGCGACGACGGGCATGCGCAACTCCCTGCTTCTCGCGATCGCGCCGACGGCCACCATCGCGTCCATCGCGGGTGTGTACGAGTGCATCGAGCCGCAGGTGTCCAACCTGTTCAAGCGCGAGACGCTGTCGGGCGAGTTCCTCCAGGTCAACTCGTATCTGGTGGCCGAGTTGAAGAAGCTCGGAGTGTGGGACGCGCAGACCCGGGAGGCGCTGCGCGAGTCCAACGGCTCGGTGCAGGGCTTCACCTGGGTGCCGCAGGACGTCCGCGACCTGTACCGCACGGCCTGGGAGATCCCGCAGCGCGGCCTGATCGACATGGCCGCCGCCCGCACCCCGTATCTGGACCAGTCCCAGTCGCTGAACCTGTTCCTGGAGACGCCGACCATCGGCAAGCTCTCCTCGATGTACTCGTACGCCTGGAAGTCGGGCCTGAAGACGACGTACTACCTGCGCTCCCGCCCGGCGACCCGTATCGCCCGCGCGGCCCAGGCCCAGGCCCGGCAGCCCGAAACGACCATCCCCGTCCAGCAGGCCGGCTCGGAAGACGCCGTCGCCTGCTCCCTTGAGAACCCCGAGTCCTGCGAGGCCTGCCAGTAATGTCCAGCGACCAGAACCTGCTCGACCCCGGCTTCGAGCTGACTCTCCGTCCCATGCGCTACCCGGACTTCTACGAGCGCTACCGGGACGCGATCAAGAACACCTGGACCGTCGAGGAGGTCGACCTCCACTCGGACGTCGCCGACCTGGCGAAGCTGTCCGAGGGCGAGCAGCACATGATCGGCCGGCTGGTCGCGTTCTTCGCGACGGGCGACTCGATCGTGGCGAACAACCTCGTGCTGACCCTCTACAAGCACATCAACTCCCCCGAGGCGCGGCTCTATCTGAGCCGCCAGCTCTTCGAGGAGGCCGTGCACGTCCAGTTCTATCTGACGCTCCTGGACACCTACCTGCCCGACCCGGAGGACCGGACGGCGGCCTTCGCGGCGGTGGAGAACATCCCCTCCATCCGCGAGAAGGCGGAGTTCTGCTTCAAGTGGATGGACTCGGTGGAGAAGCTGGACCGCCTGGAGTCCAAGGCGGACCGCCGCCGCTTCCTGCTCAACCTGATCTGCTTCGCCGCGTGCATCGAGGGCCTGTTCTTCTACGGCGCCTTCGCGTACGTCTACTGGTTCCGCAGCCGAGGCCTGCTGCATGGTCTGGCGACGGGCACCAACTGGGTGTTCCGCGACGAGACGATGCACATGTCCTTCGCCTTCGAGGTGGTGGACACCGTCCGCAAGGAGGAGCCGGAGCTCTTCGACGACCTGCTCCAGCAGCAGGTCACGGACATGCTGAAGGAGGCCGTGGAGGCCGAGCTGCAATTCGGGCGCGACCTGTGCGGTGAGGGCCTGCCGGGCATGAACACCGAGTCGATGCGGCAGTACCTGGAGTGCGTCGCCGACCAGCGGCTGACCCGCCTCGGCTTCGCGCCGGTCTACGGCTCGGAGAACCCGTTCTCCTTCATGGAGTTGCAGGGCGTCCAGGAGCTGACCAACTTCTTCGAGCGGCGCCCGTCCGCGTACCAGGTCGCGGTGGAGGGCACCGTGGACCTGGACGAGGACTTCTGAGCCGGTCCGCCTCCAGATGACGGCGTCCCCGGCCGACGTGACCCTCGGGGTCGTCGTCGGGCCGGGGACGTACCGGTGGCGGCTGCCCGCCGCCGTGATGATCACCCACCGTGACGATCACCTCGGTGCCCTCGGCGATCTTCACCCGGGGTCAGGCGGCGCGGGCGACGCGGTGCGCGTGCGCGGCGGTGCCGCGGGCGTACCGCTCCGGGCCGGCCCCGTCGAGGGCGGCGGTACGTTCCTCCGCCTCCCTGAGCTGCCGGTCGACGCGCCGGTCGTGCGCGACGCCGATGATCGCCGGCAGTACGACCAGGGCGAGCAGTCCGAGAACGGCCAGCATTCCGATGAGTCCTTGCAGCTGTGTCGTATCCATGGACACCACTGTCGTACCGAATACTCCTTACCAACAGTGGCAGGACTGCCGTACAGCCTCGATTTACTGCCACATGCGAGGCACACTGGCAGCATGCTGAAAAACGTGGCCGCCATCCTCCTGGACGGAGTGCATCCCTTCGAGCTGGGTGTCGTCAGCGAGGTCTTCGGACTGGACCGCAGCGACGAGGGCCTGCCGGTGTACGACTTCGCGGTCGCGTCGGCGGAGGGCCCCACCCTGCGGACACACGCCGGGTTCACGGTCTCGACGCCGTACGGCCTGGACCGGCTCGAAGAGGCCGACCTGGTCGTCGTACCGGCGGGCGACAGCTATGTGCACCGGATCTACCCGGCCGAGCTGCTGGACGCGCTGCGCCGGGCCGCCGACCGGGGTGCCCGGGTGCTGAGCGTGTGCTCGGGGGTGTTCGTGCTCGGCGCGGCCGGGCTGCTGGACGGACGGCCGTGCGCGGTGCACTGGCGGCACTCCGAGGAACTGGCCCGGCAGTATCCGCGGGCGGTGGTCGAACCGGACGTGCTGTACGTGGACGCGGACCCGGTGATCACCTCGGCGGGCACGGCGGCCGGTATCGACGCCTGTCTGCACATCGTCCGCAAGGAGCAGGGGCCGGAGGTCGCCAACCGGATCGCCCGGCGGATGGTGGTGCCGCCGCACCGCGACGGCGGACAGGCGCAGTACATCGAGCGACCGCTGCCCCGCTCGCAGTGCGACACGGTCGGCGAGGTGCTCGTGTGGATGGAGGAGCACCTCGACGAGGAGGTCACCGTCGAGCAGCTCGCCGCCCGCGCGCACATGTCCCCGCGCACGTTCGCCCGCCGCTTCCAGCAGGAGACCGGGACCACGCCGTACCGCTGGATCCTGCGTCAACGGGTGCTGCTGGCCCAGCGGTTGCTGGAGGCGACGGACGAGACGGTGGACGCGATCGCCTGGCGCACCGGCTTCGGCACCGCCGCCGCCCTGCGCCATCAGTTCGTCCGGTCACTGGGCACGACCCCGCAGGCCTACCGCCGGACCTTCCGGGGCCCGGAGGCCGCCTGACGGCAGGCCGGTCGGCGTGACCCGGTGGGGCGGCTCAGTCGTTGGCGACCACGGGGTACCGGGGCTCGTTCTCGGCCATCTGCCGCAGCGCGTCCTTGCGTTCGCGCTTGGAGAGCCGGTCGATGTACAGGTAGCCGTACAGGTGGTCGGTCTCGTGCTGCAGACACCGCGCGAAGTAACCGGTGCCCCGCACCTTGATCGGGTTGCCCTTCTCGTCCTGCCCGGTGACCTCGGCGTAGTCGGGGCGGGCGAGCGGCATGTACGCGGTCGGCACCGACAGACAGCCCTCGTTGCTGTCGTCCAACCGGCGGGTCTCGGCGGGCAGTTCGACCAGTTTGGGGTTGCAGATCACACCGGTGTGCCGCTTGCCCTCGTCGTCCGGGCAGTCGTAGACGAAGACCTTCAGGTCGACGCCGACCTGGTTGGCGGCCAGGCCCACGCCCTCGGCGGTGTGCTGGCTGGCGAACATGTCGTCCACCAGCTTCGCCAGCTCGTCGCCGAACTCGGTGACGTCCTTGCACTCCTTGTGCAGCACCGGGTTCCCGACCACGGTGATCGGCAGAGACGTGCCACGCTCCCGGTACGCCTGCTCGCGCTCCTCGCAGTCCTCCGTGTCGACGACGAACCCCTCGTCATCGACGGGGAGCACGCCCACGTGCTGCTGATCGGTGTCCTGCTGGGCCATGACAGACGTACGCCTTCCTCAAAACAACAAGCGGTGAAGTTGCTGATACAGGGTACGGGGAGCACGCCCCGTCTTTTGGGGGCGCGGGGAACCGCGCGAGAAGCCCCACCGGACCCGCGGCCGAAAACGAACCGCAAGCCCCCTAACAAACCTCTTCCAGATCCCGCCAATCCCTGGAATCAGGGCTGTCGGCGACCCACCCGTCCAGCAACCCCCGAACCAGCGAGGCAGGCGCAGCCACCCCGCACTCCCGCTCCGGCGCCCACAGCTGCCCGTCCGTCACATGCCCCAGCGGCCCGGGATGCCCCGGCTCACTGTGATCGTGCGGATCGAGATGCTCCCCGTCACCCTCGTCGGACGGCATCCGCGACTCCGAACACAGCCGGCACAGCAACCGCACCGACGACGACCAGTCCTCCGCCGCGAACCCGGCGTCCGCCGCGAGCCGCTCCAGCGCGTCCCGGTCCGACTCGGTCGCGGCCTCCAGCAGCACCACCCACGTCGGCACCGGCGACGGCGCCCACAACTCGATCTCGTCGAACACCGGATACGCGTGCCCCGCGGCGGTGGTCCGCTCCCCGTGCGGCACCCCGTCGTGCAGGACGACCTCGCCCCAGCGCCGCCCGGACGACGGCAGCGGAATGGAGAGCACCTCGATCCGCGCGGGGTCGAGCCGCCGCCCCCACACCACCTCGGCCTCACCCTCCGGCGAGAGCCGTACGGCCGCGCTGCCGAGGTCCATGCCCACCGGCTCGCCGTTGTCCCCGGCACCCCCCGGCTTCGGCCGGGACGCGCCTCCGGGCACCCGCAGCCCGTACGCCTGCCAGGCCCGGCGCGCCAGCGGCCAGTCCTGCAGGGCGGTCGCGGCGATGCCCACGTTCCACCAGTCGGGCGCCCCGGTCTCCCGGTCGAGCAGCGCGACGGCGCGCAGACCGGCCGCCCGCGCCTGCTCCCAGTCGTGCCGGAACTTGTGCAGCAGCGCGAGGTTGAACCAGGACTCGGACAGCCACGGCTCCAGGTCCGCGGCACGTGTCAGCAGCGCGCCCGCGTCCTCGTACCGACCGTCGCCGATCAGCGTGAACGCACGATCGGTGGCCTGCCGCCAAGAGGCGGAGGGCCGATGCCGTCCCTTGCCGAAGATCCTCACGATTCCCGCCTGCCAGTTACGGTTCCCGCCTGCCAGTTCCGTCGGAGTGGGCTGGCCGTCGCCCCCGGTACACCCTCTCCCTCGCATCCAACCACGACCGCGTGGAGGGCCGCTCATTACCCATGGGTTACCCCACCTCGGGCAGGGTCAGACAGTCTCTCGACAGTACCCTCGCGAGCGATTCCACCACCTCCGGGTGATAGTCCCGGGCCGTCCCCAGCCGCAGTTCCTCCAACGCCCTGAGCGGGCCTCCCGGCCCTGCTGCCCGGACCTTCTCCTCGTATGCGTTCACGGCCCGCACGATTCGCGCGCCGACCGGCTGTTCACGGTACGGATCCGCCTGCCGCTCCACCACCACGGCGACCTCGGTGTCCACCCCGGTCCGCCGGACGACCTCGCCCCCCAGCAGCGCGATCCGGCGCTGTTCTGCCGCCGGTAGCCCGGCGGTGGCCCCAGCCGGCACGGGGTCGACGAGGCTCAGCCGGCCGATGTCGTGCATCAGCGCCGCGTACTCCAGCACGGTCAGCTCCGGCTCACCGAGCCCCAGCTCACGCCCCACCGCACGGCTGAGGACGGCCACCCGCCGGGCGTGCCCGGGCGGGGTGTGTCCGGCGATCTCGGTGGCCCGGGCGAGCGAGGCGATGGTCTGTCGGTAGGTGGCGCGTACGGCCGTGTACCGCCGGAACGACAGCTGGGCGAGCAGGAGGGGGAGGGAGAAGACCGGCAGCGCCCACAGTCCGACGACGCCGACCGCGAGTGCCATGACGACCCCGGTCGCGCACACCGCCGACCCGATCCCCGGCAGCGCCCGCAGTTCGTCCCTGAGCAGCGGCCCGAACGGCCACCGGGTCCGGGCGTGCGCCATGGCCGCCGCGAGCACGGCGTCGCACAGCGCGGTCACCACGAGCAGCGCGACGAGCAGCAGTACATAGGAGGGACCGTGCCACTCCGGCGGCCCGCCCCGGTCGTACAGCGGCTGGAAGCAGAGGGCGGCGAAGGCGACGGTGAGCACGCGCCGGGTGAGGTGATCGACGGTGGACCCGCACCCCCGCGCCACATGCGGCACACATCCGAGGAGGGCCGCCGCGACGACGACGGCGACGATCTGGAACACCCCGTGCCCGGCCGCGCGCCCGCCGTTCTCGCCCAGCAGGGCGTACGCCAGCGCCCCGGCCGCCCCGAGCGGAGCCACCTCCCGCCCCTCCGCCCCGCGCCACCGCGACAGCTCCCCCACCAGCACGAGCACCCCGAACGCCAGAGCGACACCGGGTTCGTCGAGACCGTGCCAGAGGGTGTGGGCGAGGGCGAGGAGGGTGAGGAGGAGGGCGCCGGAGCGAAGGAGAACGAGAAGGCTCACGGCGCCCGCCTGCCGACGGCCTCCGACTGCCCTGCCTCCGACTGCCCTGCCTCCGCTCGGCCTTCTTCCGCCGGGCACGCCTCGACCTGGCCCGCCTCCGCGCGGCCTTCCTCCGCCGGGCGCGCCTCCGCCTGACCTGGCCCCGCCCGACCCGCCTCCGCTCGGCCTGCTTCCGCCGGGCGCGCCTCCGCCTGACCTGGCCCCGCCCGACCCGCCTCTCCCTGGCCTACCTCCGCCCGTTCCCTCTCTGCCCGTTCCCTCTCTGCCCGACCTGGCTCCGCCCGTTCCCTCTCTGCCTGTCCGGCCTGCGCCCGCCCCGACCGCGCCTGGCCTGCGCCCCGCCCGGCCCCGGACGCCGCCGCATGTGGCGGTACGTTTCCGCAGGGGTCGGCGGTCACGGCCGGGTGCCATCCGTGCCGGTCGAGGGCCCGTGTCAGCGCCCCCACCATGAGGGGGTCGAACTGTGTCCCCGCGCACCGCTCCAGTTCGGCCAGTGCGGTGGTGACGGGGCGGGCCCGGCGGTAGGAGCGGGTGGAGGTCATGGCGTCGAAGGCGTCGGCGACCGCCACGACCCGGGCGCACTCGGGGATCTGGCCGCCGGCCAGCCCGTAGGGGTATCCGCTGCCGTCCAGCCGCTCGTGGTGGTGCAGGACCGCCGCCCGGGCCTCCCCGAGGAAGGCGATCCCGCGCACCATCTCGTGGCCGTACTCGGGATGCAGTTCGACGACCCGCCGCTCTTCCGGTGTCAGCGGCCCGTCCTTGCGCAGCAGCCGCGTGGGAACCCCGAGCTTGCCGATGTCGTGCAGGATCCCGGCGAACCGGAGGACCTCGGCCCGCTCGTCGTCCATGCCCAGCTCCCGCGCGATCAGCAGGGACGCCTGCCCGACCCGCTCGCTGTGCCCGCGCGTGTAACCGTCCTTGATGTCGACGGCCTGGACGAGCGCGCGGATGGTCGCCCGGTGCGCGGCGCGCTCCCGGTGGTACTGCGCGAACACCCAGCAGGACACGTACATCGGCAGCAGCACGAGCAGCGCGGCGACGGGCCCGTACGGGCTGCGCCACAGCACGGCCATCATCAGCCCGGCGAGCCCGTGCACGACGACGGGCGCCACCGACCGCCAGAAGAGCCCTTTCCAGGCTCCCCGCGCGGGCACCCGGTCGGCGAGCGCCAGGATGCCGCCGTCGAGCAGGGTGAGCACCGCGCAGAACACCAGCGCAGCGGCCCCGGCGGGCAGCAGCGCGTACGGGAAGTCGGGGGCGGCGACCGCGTCCCGGCCGCCGAGCGCCTCGTGCGCCCCCGCGGCGGCCCCCACCGCGAGGGCGAGCCGGCCCGCACGCCAGATTCGCCGCAGCCACCGCGGCCGCTGCTCGACCCGGGAGATCAGCGCCCCCGGTACGGCCACGAGCGCGGCGGCGGGTGGCGGCAGCAGGAAGGCCCCGGCGAGGAGGACCGGGAAGAAGGTGCCCATGCCCGTGGGGGCGCGGTGGCCCATGAAGGGGCACCGGGTGATCTGCTCGCACCCGGCGTACAGCGCGGCGAGCAGGGCCACCGCCCACCACGGGACACGGAGGCCCGGCAACGGGGCGAGACAGGCCAGGGCACCGAGGACGACACAGGCGACGTACACACGTGCCCATGCCGGCACCGGCCCCATGGCACCCTCCCGAGTTCAGGTTCCGGAGCCTAGGACGGGCGGGAGCGGGCGGGGACGGCTACGGGTGAATCCATGGGGTCACGATGGCCGGATTAACTCCTTCGAGTGACAACACCGTTGCGTCCCCGCACGCCGGGTCCGCCCGTCCCTGTACGCCGGGTCCGCCTGTCTCAGCCGGCCACGTCCGCGTCTCAGCCCGCCACGTCCGCCCGTCTCAGCCCGCAACGTCCGCCGCGAGCACCTTGTTGAGCTGCTCCACGGTCGCCGGGGACTCGCGCTGGAAGGCGGCGAGGTCGAGGCCGTCGTCGCCCATCACGGTCAACAGGGTGCGCTCGCCGACGGCGACGACGATGACGTGCCCGGCGCCGCACCGGACGACGACCTCGCGGAGCGCGCCGACGCCGGACTGGTCGGCCATGCGGCGGCCGACGCCGAGGGTGGCGGCGGCGAGCGCGGCCACGGACTCGGGATGGACCTTGTCGACGTCGGCGACGACGAGGAGCCCGTCCACGGTGGACAGGACGCTCTCGGCGACCCCCATCACCCGGTCACGCAACGAGGCCAGGATGCCGGTCAGCGATTCGGTCGATGCGTGTGCGGTCATGGGCACGTGCTCCTTGGTCCAGACAACTGCGGTGGGTGTGCGGTCCGAGCGGCTCAGTCGGACAGGTGCCGGTCGGACTCGGGGAGAGCCCGCAGCCCGCGGCGGACGCGCCGCAGCATTTCGACGGAGGGTTGGTCGGCGAGCAGTTCCTCGGCCGACAGCAGGGACAGGGGCGGGAAGGGGGGCGGCACGGCCGGGTTGTCCGGCGTGGCGTCCCCGGCGCTTGCGGGAACCGGTGCCGCGCCCCGCACGGGTAACGGCGGCGGCCCGGCGGCGACGCGAGCGGGTTCGGCGCGCGACGGCGGTTCCCCGGCGGCGACGCCGGAGGGGCTGGACGGTGACTGTGGGGTCGCCGTACCACCGGGCTCGGCGGACGGCGGCTGTGCCGCGGTCGTGGGGACGGGTGCGGCGGGCGGTGGGGCGTCTGTGGGCGTGGAGGTCGTGGCGGGCGGTGGGGTTTCGGGGGTCGGGACCGGGCGGTCGTCCGCGGCCGCTCCGGAGGCCGAACGCCGTCGGAGGCGGGCGGCCTTGCTGCGTATGCGGCGCTTGCGGGCCGGGTCTTTGTTGGGGCTCACTACCCGTCCTTCGCTCCGAGGTCTCCGGTGGGAGAGCCTCCACCGGGCCTGCGTCTGGGCAGGGGACCGGCTCTCGGTGACGTTTCAGCGGCCGTCGGCTGCCCCTGTGGGATCCGGGGCGCGGTGCTGGGCCGGTTGTCGGGCGCGGTCCTGGTCTCCCATCGGACGGCCTGGAGCGATTCCAGCCGGATGAGGTCCAGCATCACCGCGTAGAGGCCGCGCCCCCGGGCGAAGGCGATGTCACGTGGGGTGCGGCGGCCGTTGACGTGTTCGACGAGGTCGCGGTGGCGTCGGGTCAGCCGGCCGTCGGATTCCGGGGTGCCGCGGCCGGTGACCGGTTCGGGCCGGACGCGGGCCAGTTCGCCCGCCGGCCCCCACAGCCGGGTCAGCAGCGCCATGCGGCGGGTGGTCTCCTCGGCCAGGGGCCTCGGCGCGATGCCGGGCCGGGCGAGGAGGGTGGGCTGCCGTTCGTCCAGTTCCCAGCCGCCGGGCGGGCTGAGCGTCATCGCGAAGGCACCGTCGAACACGGCGGCCGTGCAGAAGACCTCCAGCTCGGCGGCGCCGATCAGTCCGGCGGCCGACAGGTGCGAGTCGAGCCGGTCGGCGTCGGGTTCGGCCGCGCAGGCCGCCAGCCAGGCGTCGTCGTCGATCCGGCCCGAGGCGAGCAGTGTGGACGTCGCGGTCGGCGCGCCCGGTGTCTCGATCGCGCCGATCAGGCCGTCCCGGAGGTGAATCGTGCCACCAGGGGAGCCGGAGACCCGTACGGTCCCGGTGTAGCCCTCCTGGTGCAGTGCCTGCAGAAGCGCGGGGACGTTGCGCGCCGAGGGAGTCTTCACGCCAGCACCTCTCGGGCCCGGTCGCCGAGGCTGCGCATCGCCAGGGCCACGTTCGCCCGGTCGCGGTCGAGACCGGCCGCCAGCAGCAGCGGATCACCGCCCGGCCGGTCCACGGAGAGCAGCACCTGATGGCGTCGCCTGCTGGTCATGACCACGCTTTCCAACTCCCCCTCGGCCCCCGCCGCGCCGAGCCGCTCGGAGATGAGCGAGGCGAGGTCGGAGCACTCCGCCCCCGTCCCCACCTCGGCGGCGTCGCCCGCGACCGCGTAGGTGAGGCCTGTGACCGCGTCGACGAGGGCGACTCCGGTGACGCCGGGAGAGTCGAGAAGCCGGTCCAAGGAGGCCTGGAGCGCAGGCTTCCTTTTCTCAAGTCCCCCCATTCGCCCTCCACGTCCACGCGCCGCACAGTACTTTGAACGCCAACTTCCGTAACACGCAAAAAAGTTGATGTTTGTGACCGGTGGGTCACTCGTGTTCGATCGTAGTTGGCCGGACAGTGACCGGTCAGCAGCACTGAGGAATTGGGGCAGCAATATGAACATCGAGACCGCGCTCAAGGAAGCCATGACCCTCGACGGTGCGATCGGTGTCGCGCTGGTCGACTACGAGAGCGGTATGTCGCTCGGCGCCCTCGGCGGCGGCCAGCACCTCGACCTGGAACTCGCGGCGGCCGGCAACACCGAGGTCGTGCGCTCCAAGATGCGCACGCTGGCGTCGCTGGACATGAACGACGTGATCGAGGACATCCTGATCACGCTGGGCCGGCAGTACCACCTGATCCGCCCGCTGACCAGCAGCAAGGGCTCGCTCTTCCTCTACCTGGCGCTGGACCGCTCGCGCAGCAACCTGGCACTGGCCCGGCACGGCCTGAAGCGCATCGAGAACGGCCTGGAGGTCTGAGCCCGCCACGCCCCCGCGCCGCACACAACTGAGCCCGTTCCGGGGACGGCCGCACAGCCGCCCCGGAACGGGCTCAGAAATCAGCTTCAGCTCTCCTGCGGTGTGACCGGCGACGCGGTCACATCATGCTCGGGAACGGTCTGCCCCGACCGGATCAGATCGATCCTGCCCATCACCTTGGCCCGCAGATCGGTGGGCACGTCGTCCTGCCCGCAGCACCGCTTGACCAGCTTCTTGACGGCCTGTTCGAGCCCGTACTTCTCCAGGCAGGGCGAGCACTCCTCGAAGTGGTGCTCGAACTTGGTGCAGTCGGCGTCGGGCATCTCCCGGTCGAGAAACTCGTAGAGATGATCCAGGATTTCGCTGCAATCCGTCTCGTGCGGCTCTCCGCAGCTCATGAGCCCGAGCCTTTCGCTTCGTTCGACTCTCCGGCACCGGCCGGGACCAGGCCACGGTCACGGGCGTAATCCTCCAGCATGCCGCGCAGTTGACGGCGACCGCGGTGCAGCCGGGACATCACCGTACCGATGGGTGTCCCCATGATGTCGGCGATCTCCTTGTACGCGAAGCCCTCGACATCGGCGAGATAGACCGCGATGCGGAACTCCTCGGGGATCGCCTGCAGCGCCGACTTCACGTCCGAGTCGGGCAGGTGATCGAGCGCCTGCGACTCGGCGGAACGCAGCCCGGTCGACATGTGCGACTCGGCACGCGCCAGCTGCCAGTCCTCGATCTCCTCGGCCGCCGAGCGCTGGGGTTCGCGCTGCTTCTTGCGGTACGAGTTGATGAAGGTGTTCGTGAGGATGCGGTAGAGCCAGGCCTTCAGATTGGTGCCCTCACGGAACTGGTGGAAGGACGCGTACGCCTTCGCGTACGTCTCCTGCACCAGGTCCTCGGCGTCGGCCGGGTTGCGCGTCATGCGCAGCGCGGCCGAGTACATCTGGTCGAGGAATTCCAGGGCGTCCCGCTCGAAACGGGCGCTGCGCTCCGCGGCGGTCTCGGTGCCCTCGGGCTGCTCCGCCTGGCCCCGTTCGGTCCCTGCGTCGGTCCCAGTGACCGGACCCACCTCCTCCAGCGTCTGTGCGGTACCGAAACCGGTACCACCAGAATCGGAGGATAGACGACGATCCATGCCCGCCGCCGCCCGAACAGGGCCGCTCTTGGCCGCGTGCAGCACTGTCCAGTCCAGGTCAGCGCGGCTGCTGCGGCTCGGGCAATAGGTCGAACCCATGCGGCGGACTTCCTCTCCTACGGCGGTCAGCACGGTCTTTCGCGCTGTCTGATCCGCACAACAGAGCCCCGCCGCTCGGCATTCCCACCGGCCGCCCGGCCCGTCACCCGAGTGACGCGATCCACTCCACGACACCGTCGGTGATCACCGTCAGCGCCTCCTCCTGCCCGAGGGGCGCACGCTTCGGCACGGCGAACCCGTGATCGCCGTACGGCACCTCCACGAGCCCGTACGAGCCCACCGGGAACTCCTCCGGCCTGCCGAACGGATCGTTCCCGCCCTGGACGACGAGCGTGGGCACCCCGGCCCCGAGCAGTTCGTCGGCCCGCGACTTCTCCGGCTTGCCCGGCGGGTGCAGCGGAAAGCTCAGCGCCAGTACGGCCGCCGCGCCCATCTCCGTCGCCGTACGGCAGGCCACCCGGGCGCCGGCGCTCCGCCCGCCCGCGATCACCGGCAGCCCCGGCTTCACCAGCGCGGGCCACAGGCCCCGCCAGCCCACGTCCAGCGTCTTCGGCGCGGGCGCGAGCCTCTTCCCGGCCACCCGCCACGGCTGCTCCACCAGGGCGACGGTCACGCCGTGCGCCGGGAGCACGGCGGCGAGGGCCTGGAGATCCCGCGCCTCGATGCCACCACCGGCGCCATGGCTGACGGCGAGGACGGTTTTCGGCCGCTCGGCCGCGTGCCAGGTGACGCGGGCCGTACCGGCCGCGGTCTCGATCTCTTCCCGCTCTGCTGCCTCGATCTCGCTCACGTCAGAAGAGTGTGCCCTCCTCGGGCCCCTCCAGCTCGGTCAACAGCTCCGGGCTGTTGTTGCGGACGTTGCTGACGGCCGTGGAAACGGGGTAGGCGCGCATCAGACCGGCGGGCGGCGGGTCGAGCAGTCCGCGCAGGTCGTCGAGGTCCGTACGGGCCGGATCGAGCCAGCTGTCCCAGCGGTCGGGCGTGAGCATCAGCGGCATCCGGGGGTGGATCTCGGCCAGCGCGTGCGGGCCGTCCGCCGGGGCCACGGCCAGCGGGGTCGTCTCGGCCTCCGTCGTGATCACCGAGCAGGTCACCCACCAGGCCCCCGGGTGATCGTCGGGCAGCGTCCTGTCCCGCCAGAACTCGTACAGCCCGGCCATCGCGAAGACGGAGCCGTCGGCCGGGAGCACGAAGTACGGCTGCTTGCGCGGCCGCTTCTTCTTCCCCTCGACCTCCAGATCCCGCTCGCCCTTGGCGGTGACCCACTCGAAGTAGCCGTCGGCGGGCAGGATGCAGCGCCGGGTGGCGAAGGCTCGGCGGAACGACGGCTTCTCGTGCACGGTCTCCGCACGGGCGTTGATCATCCGGGCGGCGCCCTCGGGGCTCTTGGACCAGGACGGGACCAGACCCCACTTCAGCTTCCGCAGCTGGCGAACCGGCCTCTTGTCGTCGGCGTCCTTCACAGGGCGGTCGAGAATCGCGTAGACCTCCTTGGTGGGAGCCACGTTGTAATCCGGCTCCAGAGTCTCCTCCGGCTCCCACTTCTCGATCTCAAAGATTCCTGCGAGATCCTCGGGCCTACGACTCGACGCATACCGTCCGCACATAAGTGCCACACTGCCAGATCCGAAGCGACCCGAGGGAGCCACCACAGAACATGGAAAGCACCGCAGCCACCTCGCTGGCCAGCCTGTGGGACGAAGTCTTCGGCACCCAGCCCGACCCGGACCTCTGGGTCGTCATAGCCACCGCGGTCGCCGCGCTCGCGGCGATCGTCCCGCACGGCGTCTGGCGGCTCTCGCGCAACGCCATCACCATCGCGCACGAGGGCGGCCACGGTCTGATCGCGCTGCTCACCGGCCGCACCCTGACCGGCATCCGGCTGCACTCCGACACCAGCGGCCTCACGGTCAGCCGCGGCAAGCCCACCGGTATCGGCATGATCCTCACCGCCGCCGCCGGCTACACCGCGCCCCCGCTCCTCGGCCTCGGCGGCGCCGCCCTCCTCGGCTCCGGCCGCATCACCCTCCTCCTCTGGCTCGCCACGGTCCTGCTGGTCGCCATGCTGGTCATGATCCGCAACGCCTACGGCGCCCTGACGGTCGTCGTCACCGGCGGCACCTTCGTGGTCGTCTCCTGGCTGGCCGGCCCCCAGGTCCAGGCCGCCTTCGCCTACGCGGTGGTCTGGTTCCTGCTCCTGGGGGGCGTACGCCCGGCCTTCGAACTCCAGGCCAAGCGCCGCCGGGGCGGAGCCGGCGACTCCGACGCGGACCAACTGTCCCGCCTGACCCATCTGCCGGCGACGGTGTGGCTCGTGATGTTCCACGTGGTGTCACTGTGCGCCCTGATGGGCGGCGGCCGCTGGCTGCTGGGACTGTAGGGCCGACCTGCTGTCAGGGGCGCGGGAACCGCGCGACCAGCCACGACGAACCCGCGGTCGCCCACGGCGATCACGAGGCACCCCCTCGGGCGAAGCCCCACTAAAGTGGCTGCATGGCCCTGAACGCACAACCCGCCCTCTGGCCCGCCCCCACCGCGAGCGGAGCCGTCGACGCGACGGTCCACGTCCCGGGGTCCAAGTCCGTCACCAACCGCGCCCTCGTCCTCGCCGCCCTCGCCAGCGAGCCGGGCTGGCTGCGCCGCCCCCTCCGCTCCCGCGACACCCTCCTGATGGCGGCGGCGCTGCGCGCGATGGGCGTCGGCATCGAGGAGACCGTCTCCTCCAGCTCCGCCGCCACCGGCGGCTCCGGCGGTACGGGCGAGGCCTGGCGCGTTCTGCCCACCGGTCTGCAGGGCCCGGCCACGGTGGACGTCGGCAACGCGGGCACGGTCATGCGCTTCCTCCCCCCGGTGGCCGCCCTCGCCGACGGCCCCATCCGTTTCGACGGCGACCCCCGGTCGTACGAGCGCCCCCTGAACGGCGTGATCGACGCCCTGCGCGTCCTCGGCGCCCGGATCGACGACGACGGCCGGGGCGCGCTCCCGCTGACGGTCCACGGCGGCGGCGCCCTGGACGGCGGCCCGGTGGCGATCGACGCGTCCTCGTCGTCGCAGTTCGTCTCGGCGCTCCTCCTCTCGGCCCCCCGCTTCAACCAAGGCGTGGAGGTCCGCCACATCGGCGCGACCCTCCCCTCCCTCCCCCACATCCGGATGACGGTCGACATGCTGCGCTCGGTCGGCGCGCAGGTGGACACCCCGGAGTCGGGCGGCGAGCCGAACGTCTGGCGGGTCACACCGGGCGCGCTGCTCGGCCGCGACCTGACGATCGAGCCGGACCTCTCGAACGCCCAGCCGTTCCTGGCGGCGGCCATGGTGACCGGCGGCAAGGTCGTCGTCCCCGACTGGCCGGCCCGCACCACCCAGCCCGGTGACCAGCTCCGCGAGATCTTCTCGGAGATGGGCGGCACCTGCGAACTGACCGAGTACGGACTGGTGTTCACCGGTTCCGGCTCGATCCACGGCATCGACGTGGACCTGAGCGAGGTCGGCGAGCTGACCCCGGGCATCGCGGCGGTCGCCGCCCTCGCCGACTCCCCCTCGACCCTGCGCGGCGTCGCCCACCTCCGTCTCCACGAGACGGACCGCCTGGCCGCGCTCACCAAGGAGATCAACGAACTCGGCGGCGATGTCACCGAGACCGCCGACGGCCTCCACATCCGCCCGCGGACGCTGCACGGCGGTGTCTTCCACACTTACGACGACCACCGCATGGCCACCGCCGGTGCGATCATCGGTCTGGCCGTGGAGGGCGTCCGCATCGAGAACGTGGCGACGACGGCCAAGACCCTGCCGGACTTCCCCGAAATGTGGGCCGCGATGCTCGGGAAGAACTGACGGGCGGACCGGGATCATGCGCCGTTACGGCAAGCACACCGACGAGGACGACATCCGCAGCCGCCCGAACCGCAAGGGCAACCGTCCTCGTACGCACATCCGCCCCAAGCACGAGGACGCCGCCGAGGGCATGGTCCTCACCGTCGACCGGGGCCGGCTGACCTGTCTCGTCGAGGACCGCGTCGTCCTCGCGATGAAGGCCCGTGAACTGGGCCGCAAGGCCGCGGTCGTCGGCGACATCGTCGCCCTCGTCGGCGATCTCTCCGGCAAGAAGGACACCCTCGCCCGGATCGTCCGCATCGCCGACCGTACGTCGGTGCTGCGCCGCACGGCCGACGACGACGACCCCTACGAGCGCGTCGTGGTCGCCAACGCCCATCAACTCGCCATCGTCACCGCCCTCGCCGACCCGGAACCCCGCCCCCGGCTGATCGACCGCTGCCTGGTGGCGGCGTACGACGCCGGTCTGGCCCCCCTGCTCGTGCTCACGAAGTCGGACCTGGCCTCCCCCGACAAACTCCTGGAGGCCTACGGCCACATCGACCTCCCGCACGTCGTGACGAGCCGCGAGGAACTGGAGACGGGCGGCGCCGCCGACCGCGTCCGCGAACACCTCGACGGCAAGGTCACGGCCTTCGTCGGCCACTCCGGCGTGGGCAAGACGACCCTGGTGAACGCCCTCGTCCCCGAGGACCTCCGCCGTACGACGGGCCATGTGAACGCGGTGACGGGCCGCGGCCGGCACACCACGACCTCGGCGCTGGCCCTGCCGCTGGCGGACTCGCACGGCGGCTGGGTGGTGGACACTCCGGGCGTACGGTCGTTCGGGCTGGCCCACGTCGACCCGTCCCGGGTCATCAACGCCTTCCCGGATCTGGTGCCGGGCACGGAGGGCTGTCCGCGTGCGTGCAGTCACGACGAACAGGACTGCGCGCTGGACCAGTGGGTGGCGGACGGTCACGCGGACCCGGCCCGCCTCTACTCCCTGCGCAGGCTCCTCGCGACACGCGAACGACGGGAAGGCGACTGACCTCCGCGTTGTTTGCGCCCCTCTCCACCCGGTAAGTGCATAATCGCACCAAGTCGGAGCCAGACCAGACGAGATCAGCCGAGAAGCCTAGAAGTCGAGAACAGTCGAAGCGGTCACGGAACGTGGGCCCACGGGAGGACTAGACATGGCGTGGCTGCTGGTGGTGGTGGCGGGACTTCTGGAGACCGGATTCGCCGTCTGTCTGAAACTTTCGCACGGCTTCACCAGACTCTGGCCCACGGTCGCCTTCTGCGTCTTCGCGCTCGGCAGCTTCGGCCTGCTGACCCTCTCCCTGAAGAAGCTCGACGTCGGCCCCGCCTACGCCGTCTGGACGGGCATCGGCGCGGCCGGCACCGCGATCTACGGGATGATCTTCCTCGGTGACATCGTGTCGACCCTGAAGATCGTCTCGATCAGCCTGGTGATCGTGGGGGTCGTGGGACTGCAACTGTCGGGCTCGGCGCACTAGTTCGCGGCTGTCGCCCCCGCGACTACAGGTGGTTGAGGGGCCGGCTCAACTGCCGGGGCAGCGCCGTCCGCACGAGATCGGTGACTCCCCCCTCGCCCGGGGGCGCCGCCACGCACGACAGGGCGAGCCGCACGGCGAGTTCGCAGGAACGGGCCAGTTCCCCCGTGTCCGACCTGGGCGTACCGGGCGCGGAGAGCACGGCGACGGCCCGCTCACGCACCAGGGCCACGAAGTCGCCGGGCGCGGGCAACGGCCCGTCCGCGCGGCGCTGCGCCGGCACCGCGGAGGACGAGGGCACCGCCGAGAGCGTCGGCGAGGGCAGCCGCTCGCTCCAGCAGCCGGTGAGCATGGCTCGAACGAGTGCGTTGTTCCGGGAGGCCGCCACGGTCCACTCGGCGGTCGCGGCCAGTCGGTCCCGGGTGTCGGCGGGGGTGGCCAGCGCCCGGTCGACGCCCGCCAGATAGCCGTCCGCTTCCCTCCGCACCAGGGCCCGGGCGAGCCCGTCCTTGCTGCCGAACTCGTTGTACAGCGTCTGACGTGACACTCCGGCCACCGCCGCCACGTCCACCATGCGCACGGCCGACCAGGGCCGACGCACCAGTGCCGTGTAAGCGGCGTCCAACAAGGATTCCCGCGCTGCAGGCATCATCGCCTCCCTAAGAGCGAGCGGGCGGCTCTGGCCCTCACATTTGACGCGCATCAAGTCACTGTCAAGGGTTCGCGGCGGCCCCCAGGGGCGCACACCAGCCAACACGCGCGCCCCACACCAAGAACACCCCACCGAGGCCCACCGCCCACCACGACACAGCCGCAGAGACAACGGCGACCGCAGAACCGCAAGCCCCCGAAACACCCCACCAGACAGCAACATCAACTCGGGTGCCCACCACGACGGGCGACATTCGCACCCAGCGACAACTGCGAGCAATCGCGCCTGCCACATCTGCGGACGGTCGCGCCGGTCGCAACTGGGGGCAACCGTGCCGGTCACAGCTGCGGGCAATCGCACCAGCCGTAGCTGCGGACAACCGCGCCAGTCGTAGCCGCGGCAATCGTGCCTGCCGCAGCTGCGGGCAATCGTGCCGGTCGCAGCTGCGGACAATCGCACCAGCCGTAGCCGCGGCAACCGTGCCAGTCGTAGCTGCGGGCAATCGTGCCGCTGGGGCGGCACGGGTGGGCGCAGCGGCACCCGGCAAGCGCCGGTGAGCGAAACCCCGCCCGAGCCCGGCCCCAGCGGAGGGCGCCCGACCGATCCACCGCCCCGACCCCCACGCCCCCAACCGCCCCCCGACCCCCGGCCCCCTGTAGCCCCGCACCGACCTCGACAGATACCGTTCGCCACATGGCCGACTACCTCGACGACCTCCGCTTCGCCCACGTCCTCGCGGACGCCGCCGACGCGACCACCATGGCCCGCTTCAAGGCCCTCGACCTCAAGGTCGAGACGAAGCCGGACATGACCCCGGTGAGCGAAGCCGACAAGGCCGCCGAGGAACTCATCCGCGGCCAACTCCAGCGCGCCCGCCCCCGGGACGCCGTCCTCGGCGAGGAGTTCGGCCTCGACGGCACCGGCCCCCGCCGCTGGGTCGTCGACCCGATCGACGGCACCAAGAACTACGTCCGCGGCGTCCCCGTCTGGGCCACCCTGATCTCCCTGATGGAGGCGGGCGAGGGCGGCTACCAGCCCGTCGTCGGCGTCGTCTCCGCCCCCGCCCTGGGCCGCCGCTGGTGGGCCGCGAAGGGCCACGGCGCCTTCACCGGCCGCAGCCTCAGCTCGGCCTCCCGCCTGCACGTCTCCCGCGTCGCCGAGCTGTCGGACGCCTCCTTCGCGTACTCCTCCCTCAGCGGCTGGGAGGACCGAGGCCACCTCAACGGCTTCCTGGACCTGACCCGCGAGGTGTGGCGCACGCGCGCGTACGGCGACTTCTGGCCGTACATGATGGTCGCCGAGGGCTCCGTGGACATCTGCGCCGAACCCGAGCTCTCCCTCTGGGACATGGCCGCCAACGCGATCATCGTCACCGAGGCGGGCGGCAGTTTCACCGGTCTCGACGGCCGCCCCGGCCCGCACAGCGGCAACGCGGCGGCCTCGAACGGCCTGCTCCACGACGAACTGCTGGGATACCTGAGCCAGCGCTACTGAACGAACAGCGGCTCGCGATGCGTACGGGGCCCCCGAGTGATCCCGGGGCGCCCCGAACTGACCACGCACGCCCCCTTGTTGACCTCCGCTTTGCCTGCCACATTGAGAGTCCCCCCACTTGTGAACTTGTGAATCCTTGAACTAGCTGCCCAGAACCAGCTGCCCAGCCGTTCACCGGATTCCCTAGGAGGTGGCTGAACTCCATGCTCGTCCGCGACGCCATGAGCACAGTGGTCCTCACCATCGGCCCCGATCACACCCTCCGCCAGGCCGCCGCCCTGATGTCGGCTCGCCGGATCGGCGCGGCCGTGGTCCTCGACCCGGACGCCGGCGGACTCGGCATCCTGACCGAACGCGACGTCCTCAACTCCGTAGGCCTGGGCCAGAACCCCGACGCCGAGCGGACCCACGCCCACACCACCAACGACGTCGTGTTCGCGGCGCCGTCCTGGACCCTGGAGGAAGCGGCCCGCGCCATGACCCACGGCGGCTTCCGCCATCTGATCGTCCTGGACCAGGGTGCCCCGATAGGCATCGTCTCGGTCCGCGACATCATCCGCTGCTGGGTCCCGGCCCGACAGCACGCGACGGCATAGCCGAACGGGCCGGGGTCTCGAAGGAGATCCCGGCCCGTCCTCAACGGCAAACGGTCCAACCCCGGTGAGCCGCACAGGGCCTGGACGGCGGCCACCGGGCGCCTGCCGAAGCCCAGCTTGATCGAACAGATCCTATATTGGATTAAATCCAAGTCAAGCCAAACTCCAAAGTCACACCTGTTCGGGATCTGTTCCCGTCGACTGTTACGCTGACCGGTATGAGTGACCTTCTGGAGCGGCTGCGCGGACGCGGATGGCGTATGACCGCGCAGCGGCGCGTCGTGGCCGAGGTCCTCGACGGCGAACACGTCCATCTGACGGCCGACGAGGTACACGCGCGCGCTGTCGCCAAACTGCCCGAGATCTCCCGGGCGACCGTCTACAACACCCTGGGTGAGCTGGTCTCCCTCGGCGAGGTGCTCGAGGTCGCCACGGACAGGCGCGCCAAGCGGTACGACCCCAACGCGCACCGCCCGCACCACCACCTGGTCTGCGCCCGCTGCGGCACGATCCGGGACGTGCACCCCACCGGCAACCCCCTCGCCGACCTCCCCGCCTCCGAGCGCTTCGGCTTCGCCGTCTCGGCCGTGGAGGTCACCTACCGAGGCGTCTGCCCGACCTGCACGACGGCATAGCCCCACCGACACACGACGAAGCCCCCGGCGCCAGAACCGCCGGGGGCTGTCTCATTCATCTCGTGACACACCCAGGGCCCGGAACCTGATCGGTTCCGGGCCCTGGGTCTTCAGTAGCGGGGACAGGATTTGAACCTGCGACCTCTGGGTTATGAGCCCAGCGAGCTACCGAGCTGCTCCACCCCGCGTCGACAAACTGAACACTACGTCAGCCCCGTCGACCAGCGCAAATCCATTAAGAGAGCCGCCCACGCCGCCCCTCCCAACCGCGGGCAATCGT
Source organism: Streptomyces sp. NPDC001868 (assembly GCF_040297125.1). Lineage (NCBI taxonomy): Bacteria > Bacillati > Actinomycetota > Actinomycetes > Kitasatosporales > Streptomycetaceae > Streptomyces > Streptomyces sp. NPDC001868. The sequence continues at coordinate 90,278 of NZ_JBEOYO010000007.1, forward strand.
GCCGCTGGGCGGTACGGGTGGGCGCAGGCGGCACCCGGCAAGCGCCGGTGAGCGAAACCCCGCCCCGGGCCCAGCCCCAGCACCGGGCACCCTCGCACCTCCGGGCCCCTCGCACCGGCGCAGCACAGCCCCGGCCGCCCGAACCCCTACGCCGACAGTTCGTCCCGCAACGCGTCCCGCAACCGCGCCGCCCGCTCCGCGACCTCCACCGGCCCGAGGGCGACGGCCCGGTCGGCCCACCGCTTCCCCTCCACCAGCTCCCCCCGACGCGCGTAGACGAGGGCAAGCCGCAACGCCGCCCGCCCGTGCCCCGCGTCGGCGGCCCGGGCCCACCACACCGCGGCCTCCGGCTCGCTCCCCTCGCGAGCCAGCAGCAGCCCCAGATTGAAGGCCCCGTTCCGCGACCCGGACTCCGCGGCGACCCGGTACCACCGAGCCGCCTCGACGACATCGCCCCGCCCCGCCGCCAGCATCCCGACCCGCACCTGCGCCCGCCGATGCCCTTGCGACGCGGCCCTCTCGTACCACTCCTCGCACTCGTTCTTCTCCCGCACCGGCTCCCCCAGCTCATGCGCGGGCGCGGGCGGCCGGCGCGCGTCGAGCACGGCGGCCAGCCGGTACGCCGCCTCCGCGCTGCCCCCGCCGGCGGCACACCGCAGATGCCGCTCGGCGGCCCGCTCGTCGCCGTCCCGCAACCGCGCGATGGCGACCTGGAGCGCCGCCTCGGTGTGCCCGGCGGCAGCGGCCCGCTCGTACCAGACGAGCGCCTTGACGTCGTCGCCCCGCCCGGCGAAGAGGATGCCCAGGTTGAAGGCGGCGTCCACGCTGCCGGCCTCCGCGGCCTTGGAGAACCACGGCTCGGCCCCGGACGCGTCCCCGACCTGGAGCAACAGGATGGCCAGCGCGTTCGCCGCCTCCCGGTGCCCGGCGTACGCGGCGCGCCGGTACCACTGCTCGGCCTGCGCGGTCCGCCCCTGCTCGGCGCAGAGCAGCCCGAGGTTGTACGCCCCGTTGACGTCCCCGGCGTCCATCGCGGCGCGGTACCACCGCTCGGCGGTCTGTGTCTCGCCGCGCTCGGCGTGCAGCGCGCCCAGGGCGTTCGCCGCGTTGCCGTCGCCGTCCTGGGCGGCCCGCAGCCACCACACGGCCGCGCTCTCTGTGTCGCCCGCGTCCCGCAGCAGGAACCCGAGCGCGCACGCGGCGCGCGGCTCGCCGTCCTTGGCTGAGGTCAGGTACCAGCGCCCGGCCTCCTTGAGCTCCCCGCGCCGCTCCAGGATCGCCCCGAGGTGCAGCGCGGCCCGCCGGTGCCCGCGCGCGGCGGCCTGGCGGTACCACTGCTCGGCCTCCGCGGCGGCGGCCCCGACACCGTTGTCGGCACCGGGCTCCCCCGCGCGCACGGCGGCGGCACGGCCTTCTCGTACGACGGGACGGCCCTCGCGGGCGGCCTCACGGCTCGCGCTCCCGATCTCGAACGCCGCGCGCGCGATTCTGCGCCCCTCGCGCACGGCCGCGCGCTCCTCCTGCTCGGCGATGTGGTCGAGCGCCCGCGCGAGCCGGTACGCGGCCTCGCGGTGGCCACGCTCGGCGGCGACCCGCATCCATCGCTCGGCGGTGCCGTCGCTGCGGTGCTCCAGCAGGTCGGCGAGGGCGTACGCGCCCAGTGCGTGCCCCTGCTCGGCGGACTGGCGCAGCCAGTACTCGGCGGCCGGTTCGTCGCCGCGCTCACGGTGGTGCCGTCCGAGCGCGTGCGCGGCCGCTGCGGAGCCGGCGACGGCCGCGATCCGCCACCAGTTGGCGGCCTCGTCGGCGTATCCGCGCTGATGCAGCAGGACACCCAGGTTGTTGGCGGCCGCGCGGTCCCCGGCGGCGGTGGCGCCCCGCAGATAGGGCTCGGCTCCGTCGAGGTCGCCGCGGCGCAGCAGCATCGCTCCGAGGACGCTCATCGCCTCGGCGTCGCCGGCTTCGGCGGCGAGCCGCTGACGTGCCTCCTCTACGGCGTCACCCGTCTCGTCCTCGTCCGCCGCCTGCACGGAATCGGCCGACGAAGCGGACTCGGCGGGCAGCACGGAGTCGGCGGCAGGCAGCGCAAAGTCGGCAGGCTGCGCAAACCGCCCTGTCTCCAACAGAGTTGCCTTGTCCCCCATAACGTCCATCGTCGCACCACCTGCAACCTGGGTACACCTGGTATACCGCAGCCATTGAGGTCACTACAGCGTTTTGTCGACATGCCCACAGAGCGACAAGTCAAACACAGATTTCGCCACCGCCCCAGGCAACACGTCGAAGGCCCGGATCCTTTAGAGGATCCGGGCCTTCAACTTCAGTAGCGGGGACAGGATTTGAACCTGCGACCTCTGGGTTATGAGCCCAGCGAGCTACCGAGCTGCTCCACCCCGCGCCGTTGTGTTGCAACCGTACCACGGCGCGGGGTGGAGCCTTGAATCAGCCGCTTCCGGAGCCTCCGTCGCCGCTCTGGTCGCTGTTCTCACTGCCGCTGCCGCCGGTGGCGTCGGCCTTGGACTGCGCGTCCTCGGCCCGCTTCAGCGCGTCCTCCAGGTCCTGTTGGGCCCGGCCGTACGCCTCCCAGTCGCCGTCCTTGAGCGCCTGCTGGCCCTCGTCGAACGCCTTCTGGGCTTCCTCCAGGGCCTGTTGGACCGTCGGATCGCCGGACGCCGGTGGCTCTTCGGTGCCCTCGTCGGGATCCTCCACCGGTGGCTCGGTGGGCGAACCCTCGGTTTCGAACACCTTGTTGAGGGCCTGGTCGAGGGTGTCCTCGAAGGCCGTGTTGCCGCCGTAGGTGACCAGAACCTTGCGCAGCAGCGGGTACTTGAGACCGCCGCCTCGCACATAGACGGGCTCCACGTACAGCAGTCCGCCGTCGAGCGGGACCGTCAGGAGGTTGCCGTACTCGACCTGTGAGTCACCTCTCTTGAGGAGGCTGATGGTCTCGGCGATGTCCTGTTCGGAGTTGAACTGGCTCTGGACCTGTTTCGGTCCGTCGATCGGTTCGCTGGTCGGCAGTTTCAGGACTCTGATCTTGCCGTAGTCCTTGGTGCCCGCCTCGGCGTTGACCGACACGAAGGCACTGAGGTTGTCCCGGCCGTTCGGCGTGAGCGTCGTGGTCAGCGAGAACGCCTGTGCCGTCTGGCCCGGCAGCTTCATGCTGAGGTAGTACGGCGGCACCGCGTTGCCCGAGGTGTTGGTCGGGTCGTCCGGGACCTGCCACACCTCGCTGCCGCTGAGGAACGTCTCGGCGTCCTTCACGTGGTAGCGCGTCAGCAGCTCACGCTGGACCTTGAACAGGTCCTGCGGGTACCGCAGATGGGCCAGCAGCGAGTCGGAGATGTCCGCCTTCGGCTCCACCGTGCCCGGGAACGCCTTCATCCAGGTCTTCAGGACCGGGTCCTGGGTGTCCCACTGGAAGAGCTTGACCTCGCCGGTGTACGCGTCGACGGTCGCCTTCACCGAGTTGCGGATGTAGTTGACCTGGTTCTGCTGGGCCACCACCGCGCGCTGGCTGTTGTCCGCCGTCAGCGAGTCGGCCGTCGTGTCGCCCAGGGTGGTGCGGGAGGCGTACGGGTAGCCGTTGGTGGTGGTGTACGCGTCGACGATCCACTGGATCTTCCCGTCGACGACGGCCGGGTAGGCGTCGCCGTCGATGGTCAGCCAGGGGGCGACCGCCTCGACGCGCTCCTTGGGTGTGCGGTTGTACAGGATCCGCGAACCCTCGCCGATGGCACCGGAGTAGAGGATCTGCGGCTCGTTGAACGCCACCGCGTACGCGGCCCGGTTGACCGGGTTGGAGAGGTTGACCCCGCTCTTGCCCTTGTAGCTGGTGGTCTTCTCACCGCTGTCGTCGGAGTAGTCGATCTCGTCCTGGGGACCGCCGACGATCGAGTACTGGGTGGTCTTCTCGCCGTAGTAGACCCGCTGCTGGTACTTGCCCAGGTCTCCCTTGGACGGCAGGTCGGACTCGGTGAACACCGGACGGCCGCCGGAGGTGGCCTCGGTGCCCTTGGCGGCGACCACGCCGTACCCGTGGGTGTAACGGAAGTGGTCGTTGATCCAGTTGTTCTTCGGGATGCCGGCCAGGTTCAGCTCGCGCAGACCGATGACCGTGTCCTGCTCCGCGCCGTCCTCGCCGCTGTACCGGTCGACGTCCAGGTTCGTGGGGAACGCGTAGTAGTTCCTCATCTGCTGGAGCTGCTGGAACGTCGGCGAGACGATGTTCGGGTCGAGCATGCGGATGCTGGCCGTGGTGTCGGCGTCGGCACGGAGCTTGGCCTTGTCCGTGGTGTCGCTCACCCCGGAGTACTCCTCGACCTCGGTCCCGTCGATGCCGTAGGCCTGCCGGGTCGCCGAGAGGTTCTTCTCGACGTACGGCGCTTCCTTGGCCTGCTCGTTCGGCTGGACCTGGAACTTCTGGACGATCGCCGGGTACAGCCCGCCGATGAGGATCGCGGAGAGCACCATCAGGCCGAAGCCGATGACCGGCAGCTGCCAGGTACGCCGCCAGATGGTGGCGAAGAACAGCAGCGCGCAGATGGCGGCGATGCAGAAGAGGATGGTCTTGGCCGGCAGGTACGCGTTCGCGTCGACGTACCTGAGGCCCGTCCAGTTGCCCGTCGCCTTGAAGTCGCTGGACTTCACCGCGAGCCCGTACCGGTCGAGCCAGTACGCGACCGCCTTCAGGGTGACGAAGATGCCGAGGAGCACCGACAGGTGCCCGGTGGCCGCCGCCGTGGCACGCGCGCCCGGGGAGGTGACCCTGAGGCCGCCGTACAGGTAGTGCGTGAGCGCGGCGGCGATCACCGAGAGCACGGCGGCGGCGAAGCCGAAGCCGAGCAGGAAGCGGTACCAGGGCAGGTCGAAGGCGTAGAAGGAGACGTCCAGACCGAACTGGGGGTCCTTCTGGCCGAACGAGACTCCGTTGACCCACATCAGCCAGGTCCGCCACTGCCCGGAGGCGGAGGCGCCGGCGATGAGGCCCACCAGGGAGGTGATCCCGAGGAGCAGCCACTTCTTGTAGGGCGCGATGCCCATGCGGTACCGGTCGAGGCTCTGCTGCTCCATCGACATGGCGCTCAGCGGTGGCCGCAGCCGGTGCGCCAGCCAGATGTTGAAGCCGACCGAGGCCGACATCAGCAGACCGAAGACGAAGAAGAGCCCGATCTTCGTCCAGAGCGTGGTGGTGAAGACGGACGAATACTTCACCGACCGGTACCAGAGCCAGTCCGTCCAGAACCCCGCGAACATGACGAACGCCATGCCGAGGACGGCAAGGACGCCCAGCGTCATGAGCAGTGTCCGGACACGTCGGGACGGTCGGCCCACTCTGATCCGCGGCCCCGTCGGGCCTCCGCCGCGGTCCGGCATCTGGAAAGCCAAGGTGCGCACCTCGAAGTTCGCTGTCGAAACGTCAGGCCCGCGTCTACGGACCCTCCAGCGGGCCCGTGATCGCAGGGGCCCTCACCTATGCAACTTACTCACGCTTTACTCGGTTCCCGCTTCCGGGAACGAACGAGGCAGGATTGTGACCATGTCCAACACTCCCATGGCAGCGAACCCCCTCACCCGGGCCGTCCTCGAGATCGACGAGTACGCCTCGGGCCTCGGCTGGGACCAGCCCGCTCGCCTCTTCGCCCTCGTGGATACCGCGCGTCTGCGGTCCCAGGAACCCGCCCTCGCGGCACAGCTCGGTCTGCAGGACGAGTCCGAGACCGTCGGTCTCACCCCGATCGAGCAGGACGAGATCCCCGCGGGGAAGGCGCTGGACGAGTTCCTCGGCACCATCGCCTGGCCCGACGCGGTGGTCGGCTGCGCGCTGACGGTGGAGCGTCTGATGCTGCCGCCGTCCGCCGAGGCCTCCGTCCCGGAGGGCCTCGACGGGGCCCGCCTCACCAAGTGGGTCGCCTCCCACCCCGACCGCCAGGAGGTCCGTATGACGGTCGCCGTCCTCCGTGACGGCTCCCGTGACTCGGCCCTGCGCCTGCGCGAGAAGGACACCCCGACCGAGGTCCTCACCGGCCCCGAACTGGTACCGGGCCTGGCGGAGGCCCTGTCCGCGACCTTCGTGGACTGATTCCCCGTCCGTACGGCGGTGGGGGCGCCCCCGGTCTTCGGGAGCGCCCCCACTCGCGCGTGTACGCAGTTCGCGGCTGTGCGTGCCGTGTCGCCGCGGCCGTCCCCGTCAGCCCTTGGTGGTGCACTTCGGCAGGTCGGCGGTGTCGCCGGAGCGGATGTCCTTCAGGGCGCCCAGGGCGTCGTCGATGGTGTCCACCTTGACGAGCGTGAGCCCGTCGGGGGTGTCCTTGGCGGCCGCGGCGCAGTTGTCCTTGGGTGTCAGGAAGTACTCGGCGCCCTTGTCGCGCGCGCCGACCGTCTTCATCTCGATGCCGCCGATGGGGCCGACCTTGCCCTCGTCGTCGATCGTGCCGGTGCCGGCCACGAACTTGCCGCCCGTCAGATTGCCCGGTGTGAGCTTGTCGTAGATGCCGAGGGAGAACATCAGCCCGGCGCTCGGGCCGCCGACGTCGGCGAGCTTGATGTCGATGGTGAACGGGAAGGTGTGGTCGGTCCCGGCGGAGATGCCGACGATCGCCCGCTCCTTGCCGGTGTCGTCGGACCTGCCCGTGGTGATCGTGACCTTCTCGGTCTCGGTCGCCGTCCTGTTCGCCTTCTCGGCGGCGGCCTGCGCCTTGGCGGGCACGATGACGAAGTCGACGTCCTCGCCCGGCTTGTGCTTGGTGACCAGCTTGGCCACGTCCTCGGGCGCCTTGACCGCCGTACCGTCGACGGACTTGATCACGTCACCGGCGTGCAGCTTGCCCTCGGCCGGGGAGTCCTTGAGGACGGTGGAGACGATCACCCAGGACTTCACCGGGACGTCCAGTTCCTTCAGGGCCGCGACCTTGGCGCTCTCCTGGGACTGGCTGAACTCCTCGGCGTTCTCCTGGGTCGACTGCTCCTCGGTCTTGCCGTCCGGGTACAGCGTGTCGTGCGGCACGACCTTGTTGTCGTGCGCAAGCCAGCCGTACACGGCCTCGACCAGGTTCATCCGGTAGTCGGCGCTGGTGACACGGACCGTGGTCATGTTGAGGTGGCCGGTCGTCGCGTACGTCTTGCGCCCGGAGATCTGCAGCACCGGCTCGCCGTCGTGCTCCCCGAGCGTGTTCACCGTCGGCCCCGGTGACATCTCCGAATAGGGCACGGGAATGATCACACCCGCGCACAGGAGCGCGATCAGCATCAGGGTGGAGGCGAGCATCGTCGCGGTGCGGCGTGGCATGGAACGACAGTACGGGACAGGCCTGTCGGCGCACTGTCGGGGCCGTCCGTCCGGGGTCGTCCGTCCCGGGCTGGACGGCGCGAGGCGAAGGGGCGCTAGCCGCCGGAGTGGGACCGCTCCATGGCCTCGCGGAAGCGGGAGTAGCCGGCGAGTTCGCTGCCGTCCTCGATGCTCTTGCGGTTCCGGCTGGCCCAGCCGCCCCACAGTCCGGCACCGATCGCGGCCCCAAGCGGAATCAGCAACCAGGCGAGCGCCGCCATGCCGGCCTCCCAACCCCTATCAAGCAACCACAACTGACTGATCAGCAGATTATCCGTCCGCTCCGTCAACGCTCGCGCCGGGGGGCGGGTTACGCAACCGGAACGCACGGGGACGCATTCCGGTCACGGCCTCAGCAGGCGCCCACCCACTCCTCCGTGCCGTCGGAGAACTTCTGGTGCTTCCAGATGGGCACTTCGTGCTTCAGATCGTCGATCAGCCTGCGGCACGCCTCGAAGGCCTCGCCCCGGTGCGGACATGACACGGCGACGACCACCGCCAGGTCACCGACCTTCAGGTTCCCCACCCGGTGCACGGCCGCGAGCGCCCGCACGGGGTAGTCGGCGACCACCTTCTCCGCGATCCGCCGCATCTCGGCCTCGGCCGTCGGGTGGCACGAATAGCCGAGCTCGTCGACATCGGCTCCCCCGTCGTGGTTCCGCACGGTCCCCACGAACAGCGCGGTCCCCCCGGCCGCGTCGTCCCCGACCGCCCGGAACACCTCGTCCAGGGAGAGCGCCGTCTCCCGGATCCCGATCAACTTGACGGGCTCCTGAGCCCCCCGCTCACCAGGATGATCATCATTCACAGCCATACCCCCATCGTGCCTCATCCGCCGAGAACCCAGCCCGTCCGGCGCCTGAGGACGAGGTCGAGAACAAGGTCGAGGCCGAAGGACGATGGGGGTCCGGGGGCGAAGCCCCCAGGGATGGGACGGGTAAGGGCGGCGGGGGCGAAAGAACCTACGCGCGCCCCCGATCCACTCCTCAGCGCCGCCCCCGGGCCTTCCGAACCTGCCGCACCAACGCGGCCGTGCCCAGCAGCGCGACCGTCGCACCCGCGGCACCCGCCGCCGTCGCGTCCTTGCGGCCCAGCCGCCGCCCGACCACGGTGTGCCGCCCGGCGACCTCCTCTAGCAGCTCCGCGAGCACTTCCTCGTTCGTCCACAACGGCCGCCACCCCGCGTCGTGCAACCGGCTCCCGCTCACGACCCACGGATACATCGTGTAGGCCAGATCCCCGGCCGGCGACGGCGTCAGGCCGATCCGGTGGAGCCGGGCCGCGGCGCCGAGAGCCACCGCGGACGGCAGCTCCATGCGCCGGATCCCGCTGAGCTCCTCGACCTCCTCCTGCTCCAGCCACCCCTCGCACCCGACGGCCAGCTCCCCGTCGACCTTCTCCAGCACGGCGTACTCCAGCGCACCGCACAGATCCTCGACGTGACAGAACTGCCACGCGGGCCGTGACCCGGCCACCACCAGCAGCCGAGGCGACTCGAAGTACCTGGTCAGCGCCGTGTCCGTGCCCCCGATGAGGGTCGCCGGGCGGACGACGGTGACATTGAGGCCCGGATGGGCGCGCGGCGCCCGGCGCGCGAGCCGCTCGATCTCCAGCAGGTCGCCGACCCCGGTGGCCTCGGCGGTCGCCCGCAGCTCGGCGTCCTCCGAGAGCGGCAGCTCGTTGTCGGGCAGCGCCCCGTAGACCATCGCCGAGGTGCACAGCACGACCCGGTGCACCCCGGCCGCTGCGGCGGCCGTCAGCACGGTCTGTGTGCCGCGCACGTTGTACGCGCTGCGGGCCGCCGGGTCCGTGCCCAGGTCGAGGTCGACCGCGAGGTGCACCACGACGTCGGCCCCGCGCAGTTTCTCGGCGATCGCCGGGTCCCGTACGTCCAGGATGTGCCACTGGGCGGCCGCGCACTCGCCGCGCCGCTCGTCGATGGCGATGACCTGCCGGATCTCGTCGGACTCGGCGAGCCGCTCGGTGAGCAGCGCTCCTACGCCGGACGCGGCACCGGTGACCGCGACGACGGGCCCGCGCACGGCGGGACTGGTTGAGTGGTTTCGCGCTGCGCGAACCTGCGGATCTGGGGAACTCACCGGGCGTCTCCAGCGGTTGTCTTCAGTACGAACGCGGGTGACGCGTGCGTACCAGGTGGCATCCATCCTGCCGCAGGCCTTCGGTCGGCGGAGCACCGAGGCCTTAACCCGCCGTGGTGTCTACGCTGGGTGGTGTTCGGGCAGCCGTGCCGTCGGAGAAAACCGATGGCCCTATCAGCCGAGGAATCCCGTGAGTGACACCCCATTCGGATTCGGCCTTCCGCCGGAGGAGCCGGACGACGGCGACGAGGGCAAGAAGAAGGACCAGGAGAGCGGTGGTGGTCAGGGACCGGCCAACCCGTTCGGCTTCGGGTTCCCCGGAGCCGGCGGCCCCGGCGCCGACAATCCGTTCGCCGCGATGTTCGGTTCCATGAACCCCACCGACCTGGGAGCCGCCTTCCAGCAGCTGGGCCAGATGCTCTCGTACGAGGGCGGCCCGGTGAACTGGGACATGGCCAAGCAGATCGCCCGCCAGACGGTCGCCCAGGGGACCGCCGACGGCACGAAGGACGCGAGTGTCGGCCCCGCCGAGCGCACCGCCGTCGAGGAGGCCGTCCGCCTGGCCGACCTGTGGCTCGACGACGCGACGTCCCTGCCGTCCGGCGCGGGCTCCGCCGTGGCGTGGAGCCGCGCGGAGTGGGTGGAGGCCACCCTGCCCGCCTGGAAGGAGCTCGTCGACCCGGTCGCCGAGCGCGTCGGCGGCGCCATGGGCGACATCCTGCCGGAGGAGATGCAGGCCATGGCCGGCCCGCTGATCGGCATGATGAAGTCGATGGGCGGCGCCATGTTCGGCCAGCAGATCGGGCAGGCCGTGGGCGTGCTCGCGGGCGAGGTCGTCGGCTCCACCGACGTCGGCCTGCCGCTCGGCCCGGCCGGCAAGGCCGCGCTGCTGCCGATCAACGTGGACGCGTTCGGCAAGGACCTGGGCGTCGGCAAGGACGAGGTCCGGCTCTACCTGGCCCTGCGCGAGGCCGCCCACCAGCGTCTCTTCGCCCACGTGCCCTGGCTGCGCTCGCACCTGTTCGGCGCGGTCGAGGGCTACGCGCGCGGGATCAAGGTCGACACGGCCAAGCTGGAGGACGTGGTCGGCCAGTTCGACCCGCAGAACCCCGAGGAGCTGCAGCAGGCACTCCAGCAGGGCATGTTCCAGCCGGAGGACACCCCGGCGCAGAAGGCCGCCCTGGCCCGTCTGGAGACGGCCCTGGCGCTGGTGGAGGGCTGGGTGGACGCGGTGGTGCACGCCGCCGCGAAGCCGCGTCTGTCGTCCGCCGACGCCCTGCGCGAGACCCTGCGCCGCCGCCGCGCCACGGGCGGCCCGGCCGAGCAGACCTTCGCGACGCTGATCGGCCTGGAGCTGCGGCCCCGCCGTCTGCGGGACGCCTCCCGTCTGTGGGCCTCCCTCACGGACGCGCGCGGTGTCGACGGCCGCGACGCCCTGTGGGCGCACCCCGACATGCTGCCCACCGCCTCCGACCTGGACGACCCGGACGGCTTCGTCCACCGCGAGCAGCTGGACTTCTCCGAGCTGGACAAGATGCTCGGCGAGGCCGCGGGCGGCACCACCGAGAAGCCGGACCTCAGGAAGAAGGACGACGAGAAGAAGGACGACGACACCGAGTGAGCCTGCACGACGACGCGGTCCTCGTACTGAAGAGCTACGAGGACCAGGCCGAGCTGCGCCAGGCGTATCTCGACCACCTGGCGGCCCACCCGGACGGCATGTGGAAGGCGTGCGGCGCCGGGCACATCACGGCGAGCGGTCTGGTGATCGACCCCGAGCGCGGCCGGGTGCTGCTCACTCTGCACAAGAAGCTGCGCATGTGGCTGCAGATGGGCGGTCACTGCGAGCCCGAGGACACCACGCTCGCGGACTCCGCGCTCCGCGAGGCCACGGAGGAGTCCGGCATCACGGGCCTGACGCTCCTGCCGGGCGGCCCGGTCCGCCTCGACCGTCATCACACGCCGTGCGCCTGGCACCTGGACGTCCAGTACGCGGCCCTCGCCCCGGCCGGCGCCGAGGAGGCGATCAGCGACGAGTCCCTCGACCTGCGCTGGTTCGCGTACGACGAGGTGGCGACGGTCGCCGACGACTCGGTCGTACGCCTGCTGGAGGCCACGCGAGCGCGGCTCTGACCTCGCTCCTGACCTTCTGACCTCGTTCTTTCGCGTGGTGTCGGCGGTCTGAGGGTGTGCTGCCGACGCGCCGTGGGAAGGCCCCCGCCGGGGGGACGGACGCGGTAAGGGGCGCCCGCAATGGCGGACGCCCCTTACCCATGTGCCCACATGTACCGCTGATCAGTTGCGGCTGCCCCCGAGGGAGTTCCCGCTCAGTCCGCCGCCGCCCATGCCGAACTGTCCGAGTACCCCGGACGTACGCAGGTGCTGGGGCGGCAGCAGCTCGCTCGGCTGCACCAGGACGTGCCCGGTGCCCCCGAAGTGCATCTCCCAGCCCTCTCCGGTGGAGCCCCTGCGGCGCCACACGGCGGAGGTCGAGGTCGGCGCCTGCAGCTGCGTACGCAGTGAGGTGGACCAGGCGATGACGGCGTCCGAGTCGACGCAGACGTTCTTCTCGGGCGTCACTTCGAGAGCGAGAGGCGGGCCCGAGGTCATCAGGACGACCTTGCCGCCGCCGGACAGCTCCAGGTTGTACGCCCCGGCCGAGGCCACCTCGACGGCGCTGTCCACGGCGACGATGCCGACGTTCAGGGAGCCGTCGAAGGCGAGGACGGCGGAGGAGTCGACGGTGATGCCGCGGCCGACCTCCATGATGTGCAGGTACTGCGCGAAGTTGGCGAGATACACGATCCCGTTGCCCTTGCAGCGCATGAGTTCGAGCCGCTCACCGGTCATCCGCTCGGCGTTGCGCCAGCTCCGGTTGCGGTACTGGCTGTCGAACTCGACCTGTCCCTCGAAGGCGACCATGGCGCCCTGGCGGGCCAGGACCGGGCTGCTGCCGAGCGTGACATCGGTCTTGAGCAGCTGCGGATTCTGCAGTGTGTAGCGCTCGGTGTGGTTCACCGGGATGTGCGCGAAGAGTGTGCTGTGCATGGTGCGGTGTTCTCCTCTCGGCCCCGGTCAGCCACGGATCTTGAAACGGTCGCCGGTGTCCTCGCTGGGCTGGACGACCACGAAGCCCCGCCCCTTGAACCCGATCTGGAAGGCCTCCCCGCTGCCCCGGCCGATGAGCGCGCTCGCCTTGATGGTGCGGCGGGCCTTCATGTCGAGGCCGTCGGTCCAGGCGATCAGCGCGTCCGGGTCGACGTACGTCTCCCGCTCGGCGCAGTCGAGCGAGATCGGCACACCCCGGCTGACCAGGGCGACCCATCCGGTGCCACGGATCACGAGGTTGGTGAGGCCCGAGCCGGAGAGCTTGGCGAGGCCCTTGACCGGCTCGATGGTGAGCTGGAGGGAGGCGTCGCAGGCCAGCAGGGTGGGGCCGTTGACGGACAGTGCCTCGTTGTTCAGGTGGAGGATGAGGACGTCACCGCCGTAGTCGGCGAGGTACAGCTCCCCGTCGCCCCGGCAGAGCATCAGCTTGCCGCCCTCGCCGGTGACCATCTCCTCCGCGCTGCGGCGCAGCGTGGCGGGCGGGCCGTCGAACTGGACGTAGCCGTCGTACGCGATCATCGAGCCGGCCTTGGCCAGGAGGTCCTGGCCGGTGACCATGGCGACCTTGAGCGTCTTGGAGCTGTGCACGCTCATGCGGACGCCGGTCGAGGTCGAGCGGTGAGCGTTGAGTGTCTGGAGGTCCATGCTCTGCCTCACACCTCGAAGGGCTGGACGACGACGAAGTTGCCGGGGGCACCGCGGAACTGGAGGTTGATGGCCTCCTGGGTCTGCCGGGCGTACCCGGAACGGCGCAGCCTGAGCGAGGTCGTGGTGACGGCCTGCGCGCCGGCGGACCAGGCGATGACGGCGTTGCCGTCGACGTAGGTGGCCGGGCCGACGGGGAGCACCACGGGAATGCCGCGGGTCTTGACGACGACCGCTCCCGTGCCGGAGAAGAGCATGCTGAACAGGCCACCGCCCGGCAGGCCCGCGCCCTCGATACGGCGGATTTCGGTGTCGAGCGCCTCGTCGAAGGCGAGGACTCCGCGCGCGCTGGTGTAGAGCTGCTCGTTCTCCAGGCGGATGACGAAGAGGTGGCTTCCCTCGTCCGCGAGGAACACCTCACCGTCGCCGGAACAGCGCATCAGGGCCATGCCCTGTCCGGTCAGCTGCCCCGTCAACTTGCCGAGCAGGCCGGAACCCTTGTGGGCGAAGTCGATGTCGCCCTGGTAGGCGACCATGCTGCCCTGCTTGGCGAGGATGTTGGCGCCCTTGGTGAGCGTCGTCCGCACCAGCTGCGGGTTCTGCTCGGTCCAGCGGTCGCCGACGGGTGCTTCGGAGTACTTGGTCAGGACGACCCGCAGACCCGCCTCCGGCGGCACGGGCGCGAGCTGCGTACCACCGCCGAACGGCTGCGCCTGCCCCGGGAAGGCGCCGGGGGCACCGGGGGGCGTGAAGGGGCCGCCCTGCGGAGCCGCGCCAGGAGGGGTGAAGGGCCCGCCCTGCGGCGGAGCGCCGGGTGGCGTGAAAGGACCACCCTGCGGCGGAGCGCCGGGCGGGGTGAAAGGGCCGCCCTGCGGCGCGGGCGCCGACGGGGGCGGAACGGTGCCGCCGGGCGGTGTGTTCAGGGGCGCGGCGATGGTCGGCGCGGCGTGCACCGAGGGTGAGTGCGCCGGGGGCGCGAACGGCTGCGCGGGCGCCGGGGCCGGTGGCGGCACCGGGGCGGCGGGGGCGCCGAACGCGGGCGGGGCGAAGCCGGGGGCGGCGGCCTGCGGCTGCTGCGGTACGGCGGCGGGCTCCTCCTCGGCGACCTCGCCACCGAAGTTCTTCAGCAGCGCGTCGAGGCCGCCGTCGAAGCCCTGTCCGACGGCCGCGAACCGCCATACGTCCTTCAGGTAGAAGTCGCCCAGCATCACGGCGCGCTCGGTGGAGAACTCCGAGCCGTCGAACGGGTACCGGGCCACCTCCTCGCCGCCCGCGACGATACGGACGTAGCCGGGGGCGATCTGCGACATCTGCCCGTTGCCGTCGATCGTCGCCGTGAACGACAGCTTCTGGATCTGGGACGGGATCTTGTCGAGGGTGACGCGGAAGGACTCCGTGTCACCTGACTGGGCGCCCAGGAGCTGGATCGACTCCTCGGGGGTCTTCGGCTGGTTGAAGAAGACGAAGTAGCGGTCGTCCGAGAGCCGTTCGTCGGCGTCCAGACCGAAGCAGCTGATGTCGAAGCTCAGCCCGGGGGCGGAGATCTGTACACCTACGTACAGATCCGTACCCGCGGTGAGGTCACTGATCTTGGCCTTGTGGCCGCGTTGGAATTCCCTGGCCATGCGTAACGACCGTCCCCCATCCCGAAAGTGCGTGCGCCTGCGAGTGCGTCGCGTCAGGCTAACCGCAAAGTCCTGGGGCGTACGAGGCTGGTACAGAGCCGGTACAAAAGCGCGACTTCGGTCACCGGTCCCACAAACGCCCACACGCGACGCGGTGGCGTCAGTCGTCCCGCTCGGTCGGCGGATGCGGCAGCCGGTCGGCGGCTACCACCCCTTCGAGGTAGCCCCGCGCACGCTCGGTACGCGGATAGGCCTCCAACAGCTGCCAGAACCGGGGCCCATGACCTGGTACGAGCAGGTGTGCGAGCTCGTGGAGGAGGACGTAGTCGACGACGTACTCGGGCATGCCCTGCAGCCGGTGCGAAAGGCGGATGCTGCCCTCGGCGGGGGTGCACGAGCCCCAGCGGGTGTTCTGGTTGGTGACCCAGCGGACGGAGGTGGGCCGGGCGCGACCGCCGAAGTACTGGTCCGAGAGGCGGGCTGCGCGCTCCGCCAGTTCGGCGTCGCCGAGGCGCCGTTTGCTTTCCTGCGCGGCCAGCTTGTCGAGCATGACCGTCACCCAGCGCTGCTCTTCCGCCTCGGACATCCGAGCGGGGATGAGCACGACGGTGCGATCGCCCTCGCGGTACGCGGAGACCGTTCTGCGCCGTCGCGCGCTCCTGCGGACCTCGATCGCGCTCGCCCGTGAGCCGCTTGGCGGCTGGCTCGTCGTGCTGCGCTGTGGCTTTCCGGCGCGGTGCAGTGGGTCGGCGGGCACGCCCCGACGTTACCCGCTGCACACGGGGGAAGTCCCGCCTCCGGGACGGTTCGATATCGATCCGCACTCCGAGCGCCTGATTTGTACGACGAATGCCGTCGCCTGTGGACAACTCTCGACAGGCTTCGTCGCGCTCCGTGCATGCTGGCACTCGTCGGCGGACCAGACACTCGCACCGTCGGCACATGGGGACCTATCTCTGGCTACGGGGGCCGATCATGCATCCGATGGTGAAGCCCGCGCTCCGGCGCGGCTGGCGGGATCTCAACACCGTGCAGTTCGGTCTGGCACCGGCGCACGCCATGGTGCTGGGTCCGATGGACACGGCGACAGGCAGTTTCCTCGCCCTGCTCGACGGCACACGCGGGCTGCCGCTCCTGCGTGACGAGGGGCGCCGCATGGGCCTGCCGGACGGTCACGTGGACGGCCTCGTGGACCGCCTGTCCCGATCCGGCCTGCTGGACGACGCGACGGGCGGCGGCCCGGCGGCGGACCACCTGCGCGCCAAACCCGAGGTCCTGGACCGGCTGCGCCCCGACGCCGCCGCGCTCTCCCTGATCTCGCCCGAGCCGGGCGACGCCCTGAGGTGTCTGGCCGCCCGCCGGTCGCTGAGAGTGCAGGTACGGGGTGCGGGGCGGGTAGGGGCGGTGCTCGCCTCGCTGCTCGCGGGGGCCGGAGTCGGCGAGGTCGACGTACGCGATGTCGGCCGGGTCGAGCCGGGGGACGTGGCGCCCGGTGGTCTGCCGGCCGAGTCGATCGGCGAGCGCAGGGACATGGCGGCACGCCGAGCCGCTCGTCACGCGGCCCCCGATCGCCCGCCCCGACGCCGCCGCGGCGGACCCCGACCGCCTGCGGACCCGTCAGAGGAGATGCCGATGAACCGTCTTCGCGAGGAGCCCGGCTTCTCGCTGGTGATCCTCGCCCCACGCGACGGTGTCGACGTCCACGCCCCCAAGCCCGCCGCCGCCGAGCCGCTGATCGCCTCGGGCACACCACATCTCTATGCCGGCGTGGTGGAGGGGACAGGTGTGGTCGGCCCCCTGGTCCTGCCCGGTGAAACGGGCTGCGCGGGCTGCCTCGACCAGAGCCGTGCCGACCGCGACGAGACCTGGCCACGGCTGGTCGCACAGTGGCGCTCCGGTCGCCCGCACCCGCTCGACGCCTGCGATCTGACCCTGGCCACGACCGTCGCCGGACTGGCCGCGGGACACGCGCTCGCGTTCCTCGACGGACAGCTGCCGTCCAGCGCGGGCGCCCGCTGGGAGGTGTCGGCACCGGGGTTCGACTGGCACCCGCGCCCGGTGTGGGCCCACCCGGCATGTTCCTGCACAGCCGCTGAAAAAGGTGCCGCTGGGAAAGGTAACGGGGAACACACCGCAAAGGACGGGGAGGCGCACGAGACAATGGCGGGGCATCAGCGGTCAACGAGGTTGTCCCGCAAGGCACACGCGGCACGGCCTGCTGGGACTTGGAGGGCGCATGTCTGATCTTCCCCGGAAGGCGGTCACCCGGACCGCCAAGCTCGCCGCGCTTCCGCTCGGCATCGCAGGCCGGGCCACCTGGGGACTTGGCAAGCGGATCGTCGGCGAGTCGGCGGAGCTCGTGGGCCGAGAACTCCAGCAGCGCACGGCGGAGCAGTTGTTCAAGGTCCTGGGCGAGCTGAAGGGCGGCGCGATGAAGTTCGGGCAGGCCCTGTCCGTCTTCGAGTCGGCGCTCCCCGAGGAGGTCGCGGGTCCTTACCGCGCGGCCCTGACGAAGCTCCAGGACGCGGCGCCCCCGATGCCGACCCGCACGGTGCACGCCGTCCTGGAGGAACGCATCGGAAAGGACTGGCAGGAACTGTTCCTGGAGTTCGACGAGAAGCCGGCCGCCGCGGCGTCGATCGGGCAGGTGCACCGCGCGGTGTGGCACGACGGCCGTGTGGTCGCCGTCAAGGTGCAGTACCCGGGCGCGGGCGAGGCTCTCCTCTCCGACCTCGGCCAACTCAGCAGGTTCGCCCGTCTGCTGGGCCCGCTGATCCCCGGAATGGACATCAAGCCACTCATCGCGGAGTTGCGGGACCGTGTCTCCGAAGAGCTCGACTACGGCCTGGAGGCCCAGGCCCAGCAGGCGCACGCGGAGGAGTTCGCGGGCGACCCCGATGTCGTGGTCCCGGCCGTGGTGCACCAGTGCGAGCAGGTGCTGGTGACCGAGTGGATGGAGGGCACCCCGCTCTCCGAGGTGATCACCGACGGCTCCCAGGAGCAGCGCGACCGGGCGGGCCAGTTGCTGACCCGCTTTCTCTTCTCGGGCCCGGCCCGCACCGGCCTCCTGCACGCCGACCCGCATCCGGGCAACTTCCGCCTTCTGCCGGACGAGAAGCGCGGCTGGCGCCTCGGCGTCCTCGACTTCGGCACGGTGGACCGACTGCCGGGCGGCCTGCCGGCCCCGATCGGTGAGGCCCTGCGGCTGACGATCGAGGGCGAGGCCGAGGCCGTCTACGAGATGCTCTGCGCGGAAGGCTTCGTGAAGGAGTCGATAGACCTGGACCCGGACGCGGTCCTGGACTATCTGCACCCCATCATCGAACCGATCCGGGCCGACGAATTCGCCTTCGCCCGCGGCTGGATGCGCAGCCAGGCCGCCCGCATCGCCGACCCCCGCTCCCCCGCCCACCAACTGGGCAAGCAGCTGAACCTGCCCCCGTCCTACCTCCTCATCCACCGGGTGACCCTCAGCACCATCGGTGTTCTGTGCCAACTCGGCGCGACGGTCCGCATGCGCGACGAACTGGAGGAGTGGCTGCCGGGCTTCCTGCCCGAAGAGGAGGAGGGGGAGACGGCCGCGGAGGCGTAGCCGGTTCGGTGGTGGCGAGTTCACCACCAGGCCGAGTCCAGCCTGCCCTCGATCGCTCGCAGGTTCTCCCTGGCGCAGGTGCCGCAGAAGTAGTGCCGTGCGCCGTTCTCCACGGAGCAGATCCACAGAGGCTGCGGGGCCTCGGCGGTGGTGCCGCAGCGGGCGCACATGAGGGTCTGGGGTTCCGCGGCGGGGCCGCCGTTGTCACTGTCCCCGGAAAGACTCGTCACTCGGCGACGATATCGCCGCGCCCGACGGATCCGTGGGCACAACGCACCGCGGGGGCCGGTCCCTTCGGACCGGCCCCCGCGGGGAGCCACTACTGGTGGTGACGTGCCTGTCCAGGCTGGTTCATGCCGGTTGCCGCGCTGCGGCTACTGCATGACCGCCATGGCGAGCGCACGGCGGGCGCGCATCGACGCGCGCTCGGCCCGGCGCTGCATCCGGCGGGCAGCCGCCAGGCGCATGGCCCGGCGTTCCTGCTCGGCCTGGTGCAGGCGCTCGTGCATATGCGCACGAGCCAGGGCTTCTGGCATGAGATGCATCTCTCGGGTCCTGTTCTGACGCGAGTCGTTCGCGCCGGTGGTGGTGAAGTCTGGAGTCGCGGAGCCGACGGGCTCACTCGTGGACGGCTTCATCGGGGCCTGCTTCTTGGGATCGTGCGTGAGGGGGCGGTCGATCGTTCCGGTGATGTTCATGCCGTGACCGGGTTCTTGCGCGGGCGGCCACGAGGCCGCTTGCGGGCCACGACGACACCCTGGACGAAGAGCTCGCCACCCCAGACGCCCCAGGGCTCACGCCGCTCCTTGGCGCCGGCGAGGCAGGCCTCCATCAGCGGGCAGGTGCGGCAGAGGGACTTGGCGTACTCGACATCGGCCGGCGACTCGGCGAAGAAGACCTCCGGGTCGTAGGAGCGGCAGGGGACGGGTACGCCGAGGTTCTCGATGGCGTCGTCGAGCGCGGTGAGCGCGGTGAGCGGGGTCAAGGTGGAGTCCTCCGTGAGGCCGGGCGGGGAGATCGTTTCGGAAGGCGGTACGGACGGGGCGTGCGCTTCGAGTTGCACGGTTCGTCTTCCTCGTCTGGTCGTTCCGGCCTGTTGGCCGGTGGCGGCTGGTACCGGGTCTTTTCTTGTCCCGAGGCCCCTTCGCTCTGCAGCCCCCGGTCGGGGACAAACAGAAGGGCCGCGGATCCCGGGTGGGGTTCCGCGGCCCTGAAGGCGCCGGCCTGATCGACGATCAGGCTGGATCACTCCAGGGTTCAGGCCCACGGAAGGCCCACATCAGGTGGTGCTGCGTCGTCTGCTTCCGGAATCCGGCACCGGCCGCGGTGAAGGCATAGGCCTGGGCCTGTGCCGTTACTGCTGCTTCCAGTGCCTTGGTCGGTCGCTCATTGCGCTCACGGACGGGAAGACCCGCCAGAGACACGGAGGACGCCGGACGGCCGCCACTGAGGGCGGACAGACCGGTACCCGGGTTGGAGGCGCCGAGCAAGCACAGGGAGACGGCCGAGCGATCGGTCATTTTGACCGGGCTGATGAAGCTGGTGTTGATGCTGATCACTGGACTCGCCTCCTCTCGGCGTCTACGGGGACCGGTGCGAACCAATCCGACGGATATGAAGTACATCACGAAACCAGGCTCTTCGAGAAGACCGCTGCTCTCGTGCCTAAGAACCTATGGGGATTGCTGGGGCATGCGCAAACTATTTTTTCGACGAGTTCGTATCAGTCGTTCTCGTCCTCGTACTCAGGCTCCCGACCTGCGCAGATGTCGAGAACATCGGCTCCGTAACGCTGCAACTTGCGGGCGCGGACACCGGGGATGCGACCCAGTTCAACCGGAGTGCTCGGCCCCGCTTCCGCGATCGCCATCAGCGTCCGGTCGGTGAAGACACAGAAGTCCGGCTGGCCGCTGCGCTGCGCCTGGACCGCGCGCCACTCCCGCAGTCGCTCGTAGAGGCCCTCGTCCATGTCGGAGGGGCAGTCCTCGCAGCGCATCAGTTTCATGTCACCGGCGTCCCGCAGGGTGCGCCCGCAGACACGGCAGCGGGCCGGGGTCCGGCTGGTGCGGCGTGGAGCGGCCTCGGTGCCGCCTGCCGCGAGGTCACCCGTCCGGCCGCCGGCCGAGCCCAGCTCGACGCCCCCTGGGCCGCCCGCGCCGGTCCGGCCGGCCGTCGCGGTGGATCCGGGGCGCAGACCGTTCAGGAAGCGGCTGGGGCGGCGGTTGGGGCGGCCGCCGGGCGAGCGGGACAGAGCCCAGGAGACCGAGAGCTGTTCGCGCGCGCGGGTGACGCCCACGTAGAGGAGTCGTCTCTCCTCCTCTATCTGGTCGTCCGTTCGCGCGTAGGTGATCGGCATCATGCCTTCGGCGACACCGACCAGGAAGACGACGTCCCACTCCAGCCCCTTCGCGGAGTGCAGTGAGGCGAGGGTGACGCCCTGGACGGTCGGGGCGTGCTGGGCGTTCGCCCGTTCGTCCAGTTCGGCCACCAGGTCGCCGAGTGTGGCGTCGGGCTTGGCGGCGGCGAAGTCCTGGGCCAGGTTGACCAGCGCCGCCAGTGACTCCCAGCGCTCCCTGACCGCGCCGGAGCCCGCCGGCGGTTCACTGGTCCACCCCTCACCGGACAGCACGGCCCTTACCAGTGAGGGAAGGTCGACGGCGTCCTCGAGGAGGGTGTCGTTGTTGCCGAAGCGGGCGGCGGCTCTCAGCGCGGCCCCCGCCTTGCGCACCTCGGGGCGGTCGAAGAACCGTTCCGCGCCGCGCAGTTGGTAGGGCACTCCGGTGTCCGCGAGGGCCTGTTCGTAGGTCTCGGACTGGGAATTCGTCCGGAACAGGATGGCGATCTCGCTGGCGGGGACGCCGGAGGCGATGAGGTCCCGGATGCGGCGGGCCGCGCCCTCGGCCTCGGCGGGCTCGTCCGTGTACTCGGTGTAGCGGGGCTCGGGGCCCGGTGGGCGCTGGGAGATCAGTTCGAGTCGGTGGTCGGCGGCTCGGCCGCGGGCCTGGGAGAGCAGGCCGTTGGCGAGGTGGACGACCTGGGGGGTGGAGCGGTAGTCACGGACGAGCTTGACGACGGTGGCCCCGGGGTGGCGGTGACGGAAGTCGAGCAGATGGTCGGGGGTTGCGCCGGTGAACGAATAGATCGTCTGGCTGGCGTCGCCCACGACGCACAGGTCGTCCCGGTCGCCGAGCCACAGCTCCAGGAGGCGCTGCTGGAGGGGGCTGACGTCCTGGTACTCGTCGACCACGAAGTGCTGGTACTGGGAGCGGACCTGTTCGGCGATGTCATGGCGGTCCTGGAGGATGCCGACCGTGAGCAGGAGGACGTCCTCGAAGTCGATGACGGCCCGCTCGCGCTTCAGGTCCTCGTACATCGCGTAGATCTGGGCGATCTCGGCCGGGTCGCGGGGCGCCTCTCGGCCGTGTTTGGCGATCACGGCGGCGTAGTCGGAGGGGACGGTCCGGGTGACCTTGGACCATTCGATCTCGGCGGCGGCGTCGCGGAGTTCGTTGCGATCGAGACGGATGCGGCAGGCGGCTGCCGCGTCCGCGACGATCTGAATCTTGCGGTCGACGATGCGTGGCATGCCGCCGCCGACGGCCTTCGGCCAGAAGTACTGGAGCTGGCGCAGCGCGGCCGAGTGGAAGGTCCGGGCCTGGACTCCGGCGGCGCCGAGCTGGCGGAGGCGGCCGCGCATCTCTCCGGCGGCGCGGGCGGTGAAGGTGACGGCCAGCACGCTGGCGGGCTGGAGGATCCCGGCACGCACGCCGTAGGCGATCCGGTGGGTGATCGCCCGGGTCTTGCCCGTGCCGGCGCCCGCCAGCACGCACACCGGACCGTGCAGGGCGGTCGCCACCGCGCGCTGCTCGGGGTCGAGCCCTTCGAGCACCGCGTCGGCCGAGTCGGGGACCCGCGGGAAGAGGGTGGAGTGCGTTGCTGCTGTCACATGGCCATGCTGCCAGGTCGCCGGAGACGGCTGAGCAAGTTGTCCACAGGCAGGCACTCGCAGTCGTACTAATGCGGCAGGCGCCCCTGCGTTCCGGTGCGGCGGAGGCACCGGCGGCGGTGGACACCACCCGCGTGGGGGAATGGCGGGCCTGTCGCGTACGTTCCACCCACTGCGACCACGCACCCCTCGGACCGTGAAGGAGCGCCAGGAACATGGCGGGCACTGTGACGATGTACAGCACCACGTGGTGCGGCTACTGCCGCCGGCTGAAGAGCCAGATGGACCGCGAGGGCATCACGTACAACGAGATCAACATCGAGCACGACCCGGAGTCCGCCGCGTTCGTGGAGAAGGCGAACGGCGGGAACCAGACGGTTCCCACCGTCCTCTTCCCGGACGGTTCGACGCTCACGAACCCCTCGCTTGCGCAGGTCAAGCAGAAGATCGGCGCGTAACGGCGGAGGAGTCCTAGCCGGTGTGACCTCGCGTCGGCAGGGGCTTGCCGTACCAGAGTTCGATCAGTCGGGCCGCGATCGAGATGCCGTAGGGAGGCAGGACCTCTCCGGACTCGAACGCGGCCCGCAGCTCTTCCCGGGAGAACCAGCGGGCCTCGTGGATCTCGTCCCCGTCGACGTCCACGGTGGTCGAGGTGGCGCGGGCCATGAAGCCCAGCATGAGGCTGGAGGGGAAGGGCCAGGGCTGGCTGGCGATGTACTCGACCTGGCCGACGGTGATGCCGACCTCCTCGTGGACCTCGCGCCGCACGGACTGCTCGATGGACTCTCCGGGCTCCACGAAACCCGCCAGGGTGGAGAAGCGGCCCTCGGGCCAGTGCACCTGGCGGCCCAGCAGGATGCGGTCCTCGTCGTCCGTGACGGCCATGATCACCGCCGGGTCGGTGCGCGGGTAGTGCTCGGCGCCGCAGGCCTGGCAGCGGCGGATGTGACCGGCCGCCGCGATGACCGTGCGCTCGCCGCAGCGGGAGCAGAAGCGGTGGGTGCGCTGCCAGTTCTCCAGGCCGACCGCGTGCACCATGAGACCCGTGTCGCGCGGCGACAGCAGCATGCCCGCCTCGCGCAGTCCCGCCGGACGAGCGGACTGGTCCATGCGTCCGGGGAGCGCGTCCTTCTGGAGTGCGAAATAGCTCACACCGTCGGCGTCGGCCCCCAGGAAGTAGCGGTGTGCCTCGGTGAGCGGGGCCTCGAACGAGGGGATCATGACGAGTTCGGTGGTGCCGTCCGGGGTCTCGTCGATGAGGACCTGACCGCCGGAGACCACGAAGCAGCGGGTTGTGGGGTGGCTCCACGCCGCCGCGAGCCAGGCCTCGTCGAGGCGGTGGTGGGCGGCCCGGTCGATGCCGCTGGGGGCGGTGAGCGCGATGGGGCGGTCGGCGGTGTAGTCGGTCCAGGTGGTCACGGGTGCTTCCAACTCCCCCGGTGAAACGGATGATTGGGCGGGCGGTTCGGCGGGGCGTGCGGCGGGTGGGTGGGCTGGGGCGTGCGGGGCCTTCTTCAGTGTGCCTCGCGGGAGTTCCGGGCCAGTTCGCCCCAGAGGTACGCGCTGGTCTCGACGCCTTTGAGGAGCAGATCGAGTTCGACCTTCTCGTTGGGGGCGTGCCAGCCGTCGGAGGGGACGGAGATGCCCAGGAAGAGCACGGGTGCGCCGAGGACTTCCTGGAGATCGGCGGCGGGGCCGGAGCCGCCCTCGCGCGTGTGGCGGACCGGCTGCTGGAAGGCGCGGCCCATGGCCCGTACGACCGACCGCAGGGCCGGGTGGTCCAGAGGTGTCAGGCAGGGGCGGGTGGACCCGCTGAACGTGATCTCGTGGCGGATCCCGGCGGGAATCCGCTCGGCGGCCCAGGCGGTGACGGCCTTCTGGATGTGGTCGGGGTCCTGTCCGGCGACCAGGCGGAAGGACAGCTTCACCATGGCCGAGGACGGGATGATCGTCTTGCTGCCCACGCCCTGGTAACCGCCGCCGATGCCGTTGACCTCGGCGGTCGGGCGGGCCCAGACGCGCTCCAGGGTGGTGTGTCCGGCTTCGCCGTGCGTCGCCGTGGACCTGGCCGTGCGCAGCCATCGCTCCTCGTCGAAGGGCAGTTCGGCGAAGAGTTCGCGCTCGCGTTCGGTGAGTTCGGTGACGCCGTCGTAGAAGCCGGGGATCGCCACGCGCGCGTGCTCGTCGTGCAGGGCGGCGACGAGGCGGGCGACCTCGGTGGCCGGGTTCGGTACGGCGCCGCCGAAGGAGCCGGAGTGGATGTCCTGGTCGGGGCCGTGCAGCCGGATCTCGCACTCGGCGAGGCCGCGCATGCCGGTGCACACGGTGGGGGTGTCCTCGGCCCACATGCCGGTGTCGGAGACGACGACCGCGTCGGCGGCGAGCCGCTCGGCGTGCTCCTCGACGAGGGCACGGAAGTGCGGGGAGCCGGACTCCTCCTCGCCCTCGATCAACATCTTGAGGTGGACGGCGGGAGTGGTACGGCCCGTCGCGGCGAGGTGGGCGCGGACACCGAGTGTGTGGAAGAACACCTGCCCCTTGTCGTCGGCCGCCCCGCGCGCGTGGAGACGGTTTCCGCGGATCACCGGCTCGAACGGCTCGGTGTCCCAACCGTCCGCCAGGGCCGCGGGCTGCACGTCGTGGTGCCCGTAGACCAGAACCGTGGGGGCGCCGGCGTCCTCGGAGGGCCACTCCGCGAAGACGGCGGGGGCCCCCGGTGTCTCCCAGACCTCTGCGGTGGGGAAACCGGTCTCCCGGAGCTTGGCCGCCAGCCAGTCGGCGCTGCGTCGTACGTCCGTCGCGTGCTCGGGCTGGGCCGACACCGACGGGATACGCAGCCATTCCACGAGGTCGTCGAGGAAAGCGGCACGGTGGTTCTCGATGTATGTACGGACGACGCTGACGTCGCTGTCAACGGGCTGGCTCATGCTCACGAGCCTATCGGCCCGCACCGACATGCCCGTCGGGCGGTTCGTCCGTGACCGCCCCAGGTCAGTCGGCGCCCGCGTCCGGGCCGTCGGCGCCGGGCCCCTCCAGGAGCAGCCGCTCCAGCGCGGCCCGGTCGGGGAGGTTCTCGGGCCGTACGACGTCGCCGGTGCGGACGTACAGGAAGGCCGCCCCGACGGACTCCAGGGGCACGCCCTGCCGCTCGGCCCAGGCGAGCCGGTAGACGGCGAGCTGGAGCGGGTCGGCGGTACGGGTGCGGCTGGTCTTCCAGTCGACGATCTCGTACGTCGTCGTCCCGTCGTCGTGGCTCTCCCGGTAGACGGCGTCGATACGGCCGCGTACGACGCGTCCGGCGATGCCGAGCTGGAAGGGTTCCTCGACGCGGTGGGGCGTGCGGTGGGCGTACGGGGTGCGTTCGAAGGCCTCCTTGAGAGTTTCCAGGTCCAGTTCGTCGGCGATCTCGGCCTCGCTGCCGGGCAGTTCCTCGGGCTCCAGCATGGGCAGCCGCAGCTCTTCGAAGCGGGCCTCGACCCAGGCGTGGAAACGGGTGCCGCGTCGCGCCGCGGGCTGCGGGGGGCGTGGCATGGGGCGGGCCAGCTCCTGCGCGAAGCCGTCCGGATCGGCGGCCAGACGCATCAGCTGCGAGGCGGTCAGCGACGCCGGCAGGGGTACGTCGGTGACCTTCGCGCGGGCCCGCAGGAGCTCCCCGGTGAGGGCGTCGAGGTCGCGGTCCCAGGAAGCGACGGTGCGCGCCTCCTCGGGGCTGAGGCCGGACGCGGGGTGCCGGCGGGCGTGCGGCACGGCAGGCAGGTGCTCGCCCTGCGGGGGGTGGTGCTCCACGCGCGCGTGGGCGGCCCGCGCGGGGCGGTCCGGCGACCAGGAGTCCCAGTCGT
The DNA here is from genome assembly GCF_040297125.1 of Streptomyces sp. NPDC001868. Taxonomy (NCBI): domain Bacteria; kingdom Bacillati; phylum Actinomycetota; class Actinomycetes; order Kitasatosporales; family Streptomycetaceae; genus Streptomyces; species Streptomyces sp. NPDC001868. The sequence continues at coordinate 116,459 of NZ_JBEOYO010000007.1, forward strand.
CGGTGTCCTCGAAGGTGTCCTCGTCCGGGAGTCCCTCGGAGGCGTCCGCCGGGAAATCGTCCTCCTCGTAGGGGACGTCGTCCGAGACCTCGTCGTCGTAGGGGGCTTCTTCGCCGTAGAGGGCTTCTTCGTCGTCCGGCGGGTGCGGCCAGTCCGGGTGGTCGTGGGAGTGGGGGTCCGGGGCGTGGGAGGCGCCCGGATGGGCTTCCTCGTGGGAGGCGGCCCTCTCCAGGTGGGCCAGGACGGTCTGGGCGGCGGCGCGGCGGCGCAGCAGGGAGGTGGCGTCGAGCGGGAGGGGCCAGGCGTGGTCGGCGGCCGCTTCGTGGAGGGCGGGGTTCTCGGCGTCCTCCTCGGGTTCGTCGGCCCAGGCCTCGATCTCGCCGTGTCCGGCGACGCAGTGGTCGTACAGGGCTTTGAGGAAGTCGGACGGGCCGCGCGGGCGCTTCTGGGACGGGCCCCACCAGTGGCCGGAGCCGAGGAGCAGGGAGCGGGGGCGGGTGAAGGTGACGTAGCCGAGGCGGAGTTCCTCGGTGTGCTGGTGGTCCTTCATGGCGTCCTGGAAGGCCTTCAGGCCGCGCGAGTCCCAGGCTTCGACGTCGGGAAGGGTGTCGGCGTCGCCGCGCAGTGCGTGCGGCAGGACCTTGCCCTGGGCGGTCCACTTCTCCCGGCCCTGGGTGCTGGGGAAGGTGCCGGTGACCAGGCCGGGCACGGCGACGACGTCCCACTCCAGGCCCTTGGACTTGTGGGCGGTGAGCACCTTGACGGTGTTCTCGCCGCCCGGCAGGGCGTTGTCGAGGCCCTTCTCGTACTGGGCGGCCGTCCGCAGGAAGCCCAGGAAGGCGAGCAGGGTGGCCTCGCCTGCGCTGTTGGCGGCGAAGGAGGCGGCGGTGTCCAGGAAGTTGGACAGGGTCTCGCGGCGGCGGGCGGCGAGCGCGTGCGGGGACGCGGAGAGTTCCACCTCCAGGCCGGTGACGGCGAGCACCCGGTGGAGGACGTCCATGAGCGGGTCGGCGAGTGAGCGGCGCAGGTCGCGCAGTTCGGCGGCGAGACGGGCGAACCGCACGCGCGCGTCCGGCGAGAACGGCAGCCCGTCGTCCTCCCTCTCCGCTTCGAGCGGCAGCTCCAGGAACGTGTCCAGCGCGTCCGCCAGTGAGATCACCTCGGACGGATCGACACCCTCGACGGCCGCGGCGAGCCGGCGGTCCGGGTCGTCGTCGCCGTCCACGCGCGCGTGGGACACGAGCAGCCTGGCGCGGCGCCCCAGGAGGGCGAGGTCGCGTGGGCCGATCCGCCAGCGAGGGCCGGTGAGGAGACGGACGAGGGAGGCGTTGGCACCGGGGTCCTGGAGGACCTCGCAGACGGCGACGAGGTCGGCGACCTCGGGAAGGTGGAGTAGCCCAGAGAGGCCGACGACCTCGACCGGGACGTCGCGGGCGACGAGCGCGCCCTGGATCTCGGCGAAGTCGCCGGCCGTGCGGCACAGGACCGCGATCTCGCCGGGTTCCTTGCCGGTGCGCACGAGGTGGGCGATCGAGTCGGCGATCCAGTCCAGTTCCTCGGCGTGGGTGTTCAGCAGCGCGCAGCGGACCATGCCGTCGCGTTCGGCGCCGGGGGCGGGCCGGAGGGCCTCCACGCCCGCGTGCATGGCCCGCAGGGGCTCCGCGAGGCCGTTGGCGAGGTCGAGGAGACGGCCGCCGCTGCGACGGTTCTCACTGAGCGCCTGGCGGGTCGCGGGGCGGCCGTCGGGGTGGGCGAAGTGCTCGGGGAAGTCGTCGAGGTTGGCGACGGAGGCGCCGCGCCAGCCGTAGATGGCCTGGCAGGGGTCGCCGACGGCGGTCACGGGGTGGCCGGTGCCGCCGCCGAACAGGCCCGCCAGCAGGACGCGTTGGGCCACCGAGGTGTCCTGGTACTCGTCCAGGAGGACCACCCGGAACTCGTCCCGCAGGACGCGCCCCACCTCGGGGAGCCCTGCGAGGCCCGCGGACAGGGCGATCTGGTCGCCGAAGTCGAGGAGGTCACGCTCGCGTTTGGCCGCGCGGTAGCGGCCCACCAGTTCGGTGAGTTCGCGCCGGGCGGCGGCCGCCTCGGGGATCTTGCGGAGGTCCGCGTTGCTGAGCTTGGCGCCCTCCAGCTCGCGCAGCAGTTCGGCGTCGTACGCGCGCAGGTCCTCGGGGCGGACGAGGTGCTCGGCGAGTTCGGAGTCGAGGGTCAGGAGGTCGCTGACCAGGTCCGGGAAGGAGCGGGTCAGTGCCGGGTAGGGGCCCGGGGACTCCCGGAGCACGCGCGCGGCGAGCTGGTAGCGGGTGGCGTCGGCGAGGAGCCGGGAGGTGGGTTCCAGGCCGATGCGCAGGCCGTGGTCGGTCAGGAGGCGGCCCGCGAAGGCGTGATAGGTGGAGATGACCGGCTCGCCCGGCGGGTTGTCCGGGTCGATCACGTCCGGGTCGGTGATGCCCGCTCTGACCAGGGCCTTGCGGACGCGCTCGGCGAGTTCGCCCGCCGCCTTGTTGGTGAACGTCAGGCCGAGCACCTGTTCGGGGGCGACCTGTCCGGTGCCGACCAGCCACACCACGCGCGCGGCCATCACCGTGGTCTTGCCCGACCCGGCTCCGGCCACGATCACCTGCGGGGCGGGCGGCGCGACGATGCACGCCGTCTGCTCCGGGGTGAACGGGATGCCGAGGAGCTCCTTGAGCTGCTCGGGATCGCTGATACGGGCGGACATTCCAGAGAGGCTAACGGCGGCCACTGACAGTGGACGCCGCGTCTCCCCGCGGCCGGTGTCACTCGACCACGTGACGGCCTTCGGGGCGGGCACTGCACGACGCCCGGAATGCGCAGTGTGTGCAGTGCTGTCCGGCAGTCGGGGAGAAGCGTTCGTCCAGGACCTTGCCCGCGGCCGTGGCCAGGAGGTCTCCCACCCACTCCCCTTCCAGGGGTTCCTGGGCCTGCACCTTGGGGACGGTCTCGCCGCCGTTCTTCTTGGCGGCGCCCTGCCGCAGCTGGACGAGTTCGGCGCCGCCCGATTCGGGGCGCACACCGCCGAAGGGCTCGTCGACGGCTCCCTCGCGGACCGCGAGCTGGTACACGGCGAGCTGGGGGTGGCGGGTCACCTCGGCGGAACTGACGGCCTGCTTGCCCGTCTTGAAGTCGACGACGTACGCGCGGCCCTCGGCGTCGGCCTCGACACGGTCCATGGAGCCCCGGATGCGCACCTCGTAGTCGCCCGCTTCGAGGGTGACGTCGAAGTCGTGCTCACTGGCCACCGGGGCTCGCCCCGTGCGGTCCATGACATGCCACTTCAGGAAGCGTTCGAGCGCCACGCGCGCGTGCTGCTTCTCCTGCTCCGACTTCCAGGGCGCGTCGAAGGCGAGCGCGTTCCACACGGAGTCGAGGCGCTCCATGAGGACGTCGAGGTCGGCGGGGGTGCGTCCGGAGGCGACCTCGTCGGCGAGGACGTGAACGACGTTGCCGAAGCCCTGGGCGGCGGTCGCGGGCGCGTCGGCCTTCACCTCGCGGCCCAGGAACCACTGCAGGGCGCAGGTGTTGGCGAGCTGGTCGAGGGCGCTGCCGGACAGCACGACGGGCTGGTCGCGGTTCCTGAGCGGCACCTTGCTCTCGGTGGGCTCGAACATGCCCCACCAGCGGTACGGGTGCGCCGACGGCACCAGCGGGCGGCCGTCCTCGTCGCTCAGCACGGCCAGCCGGGCCAGGCGCTGGGCCGCGGCCTCGCGGAGGGTGTCCGACACGCGCGGATCCACCGTCGTGGCGCGCAGTTCGGCGACGAGGGCGGCCACGGACAGCGGGCGGCGGGGGCGGCCGGTGACGTCCTTGGGCTCGACGCCCAGTTCGGCGAGGAAGCGGGAGGGCTGGTCGCCGTCGTCGGCGGGAGTCTTCACGGCGGTGACGACGAGGCGTTCACGCGCGCGTGTGGCGGCCACGTAGAACAGACGGCGTTCCTCCGCGAGCAGCGCGCCCGGCGTGAGCGGTTCGGCGAGACCGTCGCGGCCGATGCGGTCGGCCTCCAGGAGCGAGCCGCGACGGCGCAGGTCCGGCCACAGCCCTTCCTGGACTCCCGCGACGACGACCAGGCGCCATTGGAGGCCTTTGGAACGGTGCGCGGTCATCAGGCGTACGGCGTCGGGGCGGACGGCCCGTCCGGTGAGCGTGTCGGCGGCGATGTCCTCGGCCTCGATCTCCGCCAGGAAGTTGAGAGCGCCGAGGCCCCCGGTGCGCTCCTCCGCGCGCGCGGCCGTCGCGAACAGCGCGCACACGGCGTCGAGGTCACGGTCCGCGTTGCGCCCGGCCGCGCCACCGCGCCGGGCGGCCCGCTCCAGGCGCCTGGGCCACGGCGTGCCGTCCCACAGCTCCCACAGCGCCTCCTCGGCCGTACCGCCGCCCGCGAGGCGCTCGCGCGCCTTCCGCAGCAGCGCGCCCAGGCGTTGTGCGCCGCGCGCGTACACCGGGTCGTGCGCCACCAGTCGCTCCGGCTCCGCCAGCGCGCGTGCCAGCAGTTCGTCCGAGGGCGGCGGTACGGGGTTGCCGCCGGCCCGCTCCTCCTCGCGCAGCGCGCGGCCGAGGCGCCGCAGATCGGCGGTGTCCATGCCGGCGAGGGGGGAGGCGAGGAGGTCGAGCGCGGTCTCGGTGTCCAGCCAGGAGGGTCGCGACTCGGGGGCGTCGGACGAGTCGTCGGGCGAGTCGTCGGGCGAGTGGTCTGGTGAGTCGTCGGAGCCGTCCGGCGCCTCGGTCGAAGCCGCCGGGGCCGTCTCCCCCAGCTCCGCGCGTGCCACGGCCCGCAGCGCCGCCAGAAGGGGCTGTACGGCCGGTTCGTGGCGCAGGGGCAGGTCGTCGCCGTCGATCTCCAGGGGAACGCCCGCGGCGGTGAGGGCGCGCCGCATCGACGGGATCGTGCGGGCGCCGGCGCGCACCAGGACGGCCATCTCGCTCCAGGGGACGCCGTCCTCCAGATGGGCCCGTCGCAGGACGTCCGCGATGTTGTCCAGCTCGGTGCCCGACGTCGGGTACGTGTAGACCTCGACGCGCCCCCCGTCCCGTACCGGCCTGAGCTCGCGGTGGGCCCGTACCTTCTCGGCGGGGAGGCGGGTGAGCGGCATGCGCTGGGTGATCAGACGGGTGGCGGCGAGCAGGCCCGCTCCCGAGCGGCGGGAGTTCCTGAGAACCGCGACCGGGGCCTGCCGGCCGTCCGCGCGCGGGAAGGCCGCCGGGAACTCCAGGATGCCGTTCACATCGGCACCCCGGAAGGTGTAGATCGACTGGTCGGGGTCACCGAACGCCACCAGGGTGCGGCCACCGCCCGCGAGGGCCTCCAGGAGCCGTACCTGGGCGGGGTCCGTGTCCTGGTACTCGTCGACGTACACCGCGTCGTACTGGGCGGCCAGTCGCTCGGCGACGCCCGGGCGGTCGGCGAGCAGCACGGCCCGGTGGACCAGTTCCGCGTAGTCGAGCACCCCCTGCAGGTCGAGGACGTCGAGGTACTCGGCGAGGAAGGCGGAGGCCGCCAGCCAGTCCGGGCGGCCGATGCGCGTGGCGAAGGCCCGCAGGTCCTCGGGGGCCAGGCCCAGTTCGCGGCTGCGGGCGAGGACCGCGCGGACCTCGTCGGCGAAACCGCGTGTGGTCAGGCAGGCGCGCAGCTCGTCCGGCCAGCGCACATGCGCGAGGCCCAGGCGCTCCAGGTCGGGCTGGCCCGCGAGCAGTTCACGGACCGCCACGTCCTGTTCGGGACCGGACAGCAGGCGCAGGGGCTCGGCGAACAGGTCGCTGTCCTGGTGGGCGCGGACCAGGGCGTAGCAGAACGAGTGGAAGGTGGTGGCCCTCGGGGCGCGCGAGGCGCCCATGCGCAGGGCCATGCGGTCGCGCAGTTCCACGGCCGCCTTGCGGCTGAAGGTCAGGACCAGCACGCGCGCGGGGTCCGCCCCCCGGGCGACGCGGGCCGCCACGGACTCGACGAGCGTGGTCGTCTTGCCTGTGCCGGGACCTGCGAGGACGAGCAGAGGGCCCCGCTCGTGGTCAACCACGCCACGCTGCTCGGCGTCCAGACGAGGGGGGTCCGTTCGGGCCGGCGGGGTACGCACCAGTCGGTAAGCGCCACGGCTCCCCTGTCGCACCTGGGTGTGCGACAGGCGCCTGGTGGAGAAAGAGGAGCTCACGTGGTTCGCCGGTCCTGGTGGGTGTGCGAGAGGTCACTGCCGACGCGGTGCGCCGGGGTCGAGGGGTGGTGGTCGGGAAACGGGTGCGGGACCCGCCGCTCGTCGAGGGCGGTGGCCGCGGGGTGAGCGGGACATGTGCGGCCGACGCTACGCCCGGCGGTGGTGCGGAAGCAGGGCTTCCCCTTGTTCCCTCCCGATTCGCGCGGCACCCGCGTCCCTCGCCCCACGAACGTACGGCATGCCACCGACGTGCCCCGCTTCCCCCGTACGGACCAGGGGTCGCCCGGAGGTCCGCCGGATACCGGAGGCTGTCAGGTGTGACCCTCCGCGTGTGCACCGCCGTCCCAGCGCGCCCATCTCATGTCGACGCGCGGCACATGGCCCTCGGCGGACCGGCTCGCCTCGCGCAGGGGCGTGCCCTCCGCGCGGTAGTGGTCCAGGGCTCGCAGTTCGTGACCGGGCAGCAGGACGCCGTCGGCGCGGACGACCCGCCACCACGGAACCGCGCCCCCGTAGAGGGCCATCACACGGCCCACCTGGCGCGGGCCGCCCTCCCCCAGCCACTCGGCGACGTCCCCGTACGTCATGACCCGCCCCGGCGGGATCAGGTCGGTGACCTCGAGGACCCGCTCCGCGTACTCCGGCAGGGCGTCCGCCGGAAGGCTCTCCTCGCTCATCCGCCCCATCCTGCCCCACCCCACCGACAATGGGACGTGGTGGCCTACGCGTGCGTCCCTCGCCCCAGGGGCGGTCTTCGGGCAGACTGTGCGCCCCCGCATTGCACCCTGATGCCCCTGTGTGCCCACCCGGCATGCCACCATCGTGCGGGCGGTGACTGGTGATACGAGACCAAGAAGAGACGATGAAGCAGCAGAGCGTGCACCCCGATGACGCGGCGGGCACCTCTGACGCCTCGTCGCGCCTGGACGCCTCCGAGGAGGGCGGCAAGGGCGCCGAGAACGTCTCGGAGAAGGCACCCGACACCACCCCGCCTTCGGACGAGACGGACGCCCCGGAGACGCACGAGCACGAGAAGCCGCAGGCCGAGCGGGACGAGGACGACCTGGAGGAGGCGCACGCCGAGGAGGTCGAGGGCGATGAACCCTTGCTCCCCGCGCGCGTGCACCGTCCTTCCGACCTCATGCGGCTGTCGGTCGGCATCCTCGGGATCATCGTCCTGCTGGCGATCGCCGCGTTCGCCCATGGCACCACGTCCGGGCTCGAACAGGACATCAACAAGGGCACGGGGCAGGCACCCGATCTTCTGATCAAGCTCGCGGGCCTCGGATCGAGCATCGCGATCCTGCTGGTGCCGGTGGCCTTCGCGATCGAACGGCTGATCAAGCGGGACGGGCTGCGCATCGCCGACGGTGTGCTGGCGGCGGTCCTGGCGCACGGAGTGACGCTGGCGACCGACCTGTGGGTGGCCAGGGCCGCCCCGGACTCGATCCAGGAAGCGCTTACCCAGCCCTCTCCCGGTGGCATCCACGCCCTCACCGACCCCGTGCACGGCTATCTCGCGCCGGTCATCGCGTACATGACCGCCGTGGGCATGTCCCGCAGACCGCGCTGGCGGGCCGTCCTGTGGATCGTGTTGCTGCTGGACGCCTTCTCGATGCTGGTCACCGGCTACACGACACCGTTCTCGATCATCCTGACGGTGCTGATCGGCTGGACCGTCGCCTACGGAACGCTGTACGCGGTCGGCTCCCCGAACGTGCGCCCGACCGGCCGGACCCTGATGGCCGGCCTCAGGCGGGTCGGCTTCAGACCGGTGAGCGCGGCCCGTGAGGAGATGCCGGAGACGGCGGAGGGCGGCGACCGGGGCCGCCGGTACTTCGTGACCCTGGAGGACGGCCCACCCCTCGATGTCACCGTCGTCGACCGGGAACAGCAGGCACAGGGCTTCTTCTACCGTGTCTGGCGGCGGCTGACGCTGCGCGGCATCACCACACGCCGCAGCCTCCAGTCGCTGCGCCAGGCGCTGGAGCAGGAGGCCCTCCTCGCGTACGCGGCCATCGCCGCCGGCGCCAACGCGCCGAAGCTGATCGCGACCTCCGAACTCGGACCGGACGCCGTGATGCTCGTCTACGAGCACACCGGCGGGCGCACCCTGGACTCCCTGGCGGACGACGAGGTCACCGACGAGCTGATGTCTGACACCTGGCACCAGGTGAAGGCCCTGCAGTCGCGGCGTATCGCGCACCGCAGGCTGGTCGGCGACGCGGTTCTGGTGGATCGTTCCGGCACGGTGATCCTGACCGATCTGCGCGTCGGCGAGATCGCGGCCGGCGACCTGGTGCTGCGCATGGACGTCTCCCAACTGCTGACGACCTTGGGCCTGCGCGTCGGCGCCGAACGCGCTGTGGCCTCGGCGGTCAGCGTCCTCGGCCCCGACGCGGTGGCCGACTGCCTGCCGATGCTCCAGCCCATCGCCCTGTCGCGCTCCACGCGCGCGACCCTGCGCCGACTGGCCCGGGAGCGCTCCGAACGCGAGCGCGAAGCGGTCCTGGAGGCGTCCCACCTGGCCAAGCAGGCCCGCGCGGAGGAGCACAGCAAGGCCACCGAGCCCGGCAAGGCCGACAAGAAGGCCGTACGCGCCGAGCAGCGGGCCGAGAAGCGGGCGATCGACGAGGCCCTGGAGGAGGCCCGCGAGGAGGATCTGCTCACCCAGATCCGCCACCAGGTGCTGCTGATCAGGCCCCAGGCACCGGTCGAACCGGCCCGCCTGGAGCGGGTCAAGCCACGCACCCTGATCAGCCTCATCGCCGGCGCGATCGGCGCGTACTTCCTGCTGACCCAGCTCACCCACATCGAGTTCGGGCCGCTCATCGAGAACGCCGAGTGGGGCTGGGTCGCCGCGGCCGTGTTCTTCTCCGCGCTGAGCTATGTCGCGGCGGCGATGAGCCTGCTGGGCTTCGTACCCGAGCGGGTGCCGTTCCTGCGGACGATCGGGGCACAGGTCGCCGGGTCGTTCGTCAAGATCGTGGCGCCGGCCGCGGTGGGCGGTGTGGCACTCAACACCCGCTTCCTGCAACGTGCGGGGGTGCGGCCGGGGCTCGCGGTGGCGAGTGTCGGCGCGTCCCAGCTCTTCGGGCTCGGCTGCCACATCCTGATGCTGCTCGCCTTCGGCTATCTGACCGGCACCGAGAAGACGCCGTCCCTGTCGCCGTCCCGCACCGTCATCGCGGGCCTGTTGACGGTCGCGGTGCTCGTCCTGGTGGTGACGTCGATCCCGTTCCTGCGCAAGTTCGTCGTCACGCGCGTGCGGTCGCTCTTCGCGGGTGTCGTGCCGCGCATGCTCGACGTGCTGCAGCGGCCGCAGAAGCTGGTCACCGGCATCGGCGGCATGCTGCTCCTCACCGGCTGCTTCGTGATGTGCCTGGACGCCTCGATCCGCGCCTTCGGCAACGACGACGTCTCGATCAGCATCGCCAGCGTCGCCGTCGTCTTCCTCGCGGGTAACGCCCTGGGGTCCGCGGCGCCGACCCCGGGCGGTGTCGGCGCGGTCGAGGCCACCCTGACGGTGGGTCTGATCGCCGTCGGCCTCCCCAAGGAGGTCGCCGCACCCGCGGTGCTGCTGTTCCGCCTGCTGACCCTGTGGCTGCCCGTGCTGCCGGGATGGCTGGCCTTCAATCAGCTGTCTCGAAAGGGCGCGCTCTAAGCGGGTTCACGCGCGCGTGGCTCCCGGTTGCGGACCCACACGGCCTACGCGCGCGTGGCGGCGCCTCCCCGCGGCTCACCCGCACGGCCCGTGCCCCGAGCGCGTCGACCAGGGCACCTCCAGGATGGACGCATGCCCACCTCGCCCCGGCCGCCCGCCATCGCCGTGACCGCCATCGCCGTTCTGCTGGCCCTGTCGGCGGCGGGCTGCGGAGGCGACACCCAGGGCGGCGACGAGGACCTGACGGCCCAGAAGCTGAGCTGGGAAACCTGTGAGGCACCGTCCGAGTCCGAGGGCGGCGGCACGGCGCCCTCACCGCTGCCGGACGGCGACGTCTGGCAGTGCGCCACCATGAAGGCTCCCCTCGACTGGGACGAACCCGAGGGCGACACGATCTCCCTCGCGCTGATCCGGGCCCGGTCCAGCGGCGCCGCCGACCAGCGCATCGGCTCGCTCGTCTTCAACTTCGGCGGCCCCGGCGGCTCGGGCGTCAAGGCGCTCCCCTCCTTCGGCGCGAAGTACGCGAAACTGCGCACCCGCTACGACCTGGTGAGCTTCGATCCGCGTGGCGTAGGCCGCAGCGAGGGCATCCGGTGCGAGGACGACGAGGAACTCGACGAGTACTTCCAGCAGGACTCGACCCCGGACGACACTGCCGAGCGGAGGGAGTTCCTCGACACCACGAAGAACTTCAACTCCGCCTGCGAGGAGAACTCCGGCAAGACGCTCCCGCACGTCCGCACCACGGACGCGGCCCGCGACCTGGACCTCTTGCGGCAGGTCCTCGGCGACGACAGACTGCACTACTTCGGCATCTCCTACGGCACCGAACTCGGCGGCGTCTACGCCCACCTGTTCCCCAGGAAGGTCGGACGTGCCGTGTTCGACGCGGTCGTCGACCCGACACAGACGGCGGAGCAGGGCTCGCTCGGACAGGCCGAGGGATTCCAGCTGGCGCTCGACAACTACGCACGGGACTGCGTGTCGAAGCAGGAGGACTGCCCGGTCGGCGACACCGAGCAGGAGGTCGAGGACCGGATCATCAAACTGCTCGCCGACCTCGACACCAAGCCGATCACCGGAGTCTTCCCCCGCGACCTGACCCAGTCCGCGGCCACGAGCGGTATCGCCCAGGCCATGTACTCCCAGGACTTCTGGCCGATTCTGACTCAGGGCCTGGAACTGGCGTACGACGGGGACGGCAGCGTGCTCATGCTGCTGTCCGACTCGTTGAACGGGCGCAACGAGAACGGCGAGTACAGCAACCTCACCGCGGCGAACGTCTCCATCAACTGCGCGGACGACAAGCCGCGCTACACCACCGAGGACGTGGAGGCGAGGCTGGCCGAGTTCCGGGCGGCCTCTCCCGTCTTCGGCGAATGGCTCGCCTGGTCCATGCTCACCTGCACCGACTGGGCCGTCGCCGGCGCGGCCGACCATCCCGATGTGCGTGCCCCGGGCTCGGCGCCGATCCTCGTGATCGGCAACACGGGCGACCCGGCCACGCCGTACGAGGGCGCGCGGAAGATGGTGGAGGCGCTCGGGCCGGGAGTCGGGGTCGAGCTGACGTACAAGGGGCAGGGGCATGGTGCGTACGGCAGCGACAATGCGTGCGTACAGACGGCCGTGGACGGTTACCTGCTGACGGGCAAGGTACCGAAATCCGGCACCGTCTGCTCGTGAACATGCAGGTCAGAACGTTATCCACAGACCATCTCGGCATTCACACCAGTCCGCATACCATGGCATGACCGCCATTCGGGACATCCGGTGGGTGGTACAGCAAGAGGGGGGACCCACTCATGACGCGTTTTCCACGGGGGGCGGCTCTGGCAGCCGCCGTGCTGCTGATCGCCGGCTGTAGCGGCGGCACGGACGACGGGGCAGGTGACGAAGCGGACGACGGCAAGGCCTCGGGCTCCGCGTCGGCATCGGCACCGGCACCGGCACCGGCACCCCAGAAGCTCGACTGGGGGCGGTGCAAGGCGACGTCGGAGGGCCCGGCGCCGGGCGGCGACTGGCAGTGCGCGACGCTGAAGGTGCCGCTGGACCACGCGAAACCGGACGACGGCACGATTGGGCTCGCTCTGATCCGCAGCAAAGCGACCGGCGACGCCGACGAGCGCATCGGCTCCCTCCTGTTCAACTTCGGCGGACCGGGCGGCTCCGGCGTGTCCATGCTGCCGTCGTACGCGGGCCTCACGAGCGAACTGCACAAGCGGTACGACCTGGTGAGCTGGGATCCGCGCGGGGTGGCCGAGAGCGAGGGGGTGCGCTGCCGCGGCGACAAGGAGATCGAGGCGGGCGAGTCGGTGGACGCCACACCGGACGACGCGACCGAGGAGACGGCCTTCTTCAAGGACGCGGCCGACTTCGGCGCGGGCTGCGAGAAGGCTGCGGGCAAGCTGCTGGCGCATGTGTCGACCACCGAGACCGCCCGTGACATGGACCTCATGCGCCAAGCCCTCGGCGACGAGAAGATGCACTACCTCGGCATCTCCTACGGCACCCAGCTCGGCGGGGTCTACGCCCACCTGTTCCCCAAGAACGTGGGACGCCTGGTCCTGGACGCGGTGGTCGACCCGACCGCCGACACCGTGGGCCACGCCAAGAACCAGGCCCTGGGCTTCCAGCGCGCTCTCGACAACTACCTGAAGTCCACGGGCCAGGATCCCAAGGAGGGCACCCGGAAGATCACGGACCTGCTGGAGCGGATCGACGCCGAGCCGCTGACGACGACGTCCGGCCGTGAGCTCACCCAGACACTGGCGACCACCGGTATCGTCCTGCCGCTCTACAGCGAGCAGAGCTGGCCCACACTGACCAGCGCGCTCGACGCGGCCGAGGACGGCGACGGCACCGAACTGCTCGCGCTGGCCGACGGGTACAACGAGCGTGACCCCTCGGGCCGCTACGGCACGACGACCCACTCCCAACGGGTCATATCGTGCTTGGACCAGAAGCAGCGGCCGAGTTCGCGGGAGACGAAGAAGCTACTGCCCGAGTTCCGCGAGATCTCGCCCGTCTTCGGCGAGTTCCTGGGCTGGGACACCGCGGGCTGGTGCCACGACTGGCCGGTGCCGGGACTGACCGACTCGCCGGAGGTGAGCGCGCCGGGAGCGGCGCCCGTCCTCGTGGTGGGCAACACCGGGGACCCGGCGACGCCGTACGAGGGTGCGCGGAAGATGGCCGAGGAACTGGGCGAGGGCGTCGGTGTGATGCTCACATGGAAGGGCGAGGGCCATGGCGCGTACGGCAGCGGCAGCAGTTGTGTCGACTCGACGGTGAACGCGTATCTGCTGGACGGGACGGTGCCGAAGGACGGCAAGGTCTGCACGTAGGCCGGGGCGTCCGCCGGTTCGCGCCAGGAGGGGCGGCAGCGGAAAGGGGCCCGGCACCCGCGGTGCCGAGCCCCTCTCTGCCAGGCGTGTGTCTAGTAGACGGGCTTGTTCGGCTCGATCTGGTTGACCCAGCCGATCACGCCGCCGCCGACGTGGACCGCGTCGGCGAAGCCCGCCGACTTCAGGACCGCGAGGACTTCCGCACTGCGGACACCCGTCTTGCAGTGCAGGACGATCTTCTTGTCCTGCGGGAGGGCCTCCAGGGCGGTGCCCATGAGGAACTCGTTCTTCGGGATCAGCTTGGCGCCGGGGATGGAGACGATCTCGTACTCGTTGATCTCCCGGACGTCGATGATCTCGATGTTCTCGCCGTCGTCGATCCACTCCTTGAGCTGCTTGGGAGTGATCGTCGAGCCGGCGGCCGCCTGCTGGGCCTCCTCGGACACGACGCCGCAGAAGGCCTCGTAGTCGATCAGCTCGGTGACGGTGGGGTTCTCGCCGCAGACCGCGCAGTCGGGGTCCTTGCGGACCTTGACCTGGCGGTACTGCATCTCCAGGGCGTCGTAGATCATCAGACGGCCGACCAGCGGCTCGCCCGTGCCGGTGAGGACCTTGATGGCCTCGGTGACCTGGATGGAGCCGATCGACGCGCACAGCACACCGAGGACACCGCCCTCGGCGCAGGAGGGGACCATGCCCGGCGGCGGGGGCTCGGGGTAGAGGCAGCGGTAGCAGGGGCCGTGCTCGGACCAGAAGACGGAGGCCTGACCGTCGAAGCGGTAGATCGAGCCCCAGACGTACGGCTTGTTCAGCAGCACGGCCGCGTCGTTGACCAGGTAGCGGGTCGCGAAGTTGTCCGTGCCGTCGACGATCAGGTCGTACTGGCTGAAGATGTCCATCACGTTCTCGGCCTCGAGCCGCTCTTCGTGGAGGATCACGTTCACGTACGGGTTGATGCCGAGGACGGAGTCGCGCGCGGACGCGGCCTTGGAGCGGCCGATGTCGGCCTGGCTGTGAATGATCTGGCGCTGCAGGTTCGACTCGTCGACCTCGTCGAACTCCACGATGCCGAGCGTCCCGACGCCCGCCGCGGCCAGGTACATCAGCGCCGGCGAGCCCAGGCCGCCGGCGCCCACACAGAGCACCTTGGCGTTCTTCAGCCGCTTCTGCCCGTCCATCCCCACGTCGGGGATGATCAGGTGGCGGGAGTACCTGCGGACCTCGTCTACGGTGAGCTCGGAAGCGGGCTCGACCAGGGGTGGCAGCGACACGGGGACTCCGTTGGTCGGTCAATCACTACAATTGTTCTCCCCGTAACACTGCCACGCCCTTTTTCATTCCGAGACACCCGTTCCAACCAGCGAGACGATTTCGTCCCAGTAGCCGGGCATCGTCTCCCAGGGGTCGGTCCGGCCGCCGCGGTCCGTGCGGTCGGTGAAGTAGATCGTGCCGGCGCCCTGCCAGCGGGCGATGCGCAGCGCCTCGTCGAGATGGCCGCGCGGAACACCGTGGACGAAGTGGCAGAAGCGCTCGGGCGGATGGTCGGCGGTCCACTCGGCCACCTGCGACCAGCGGTAGTCGTTCCAGGACCCGGAGAAGGTCACCAGTTGGTCGGCGGTCTCGGCATATCCCGGATACGGGTGGGTGCCGTGGCCGAGGACGATGTGGCCGCCGCCGAGGAGCGCGCGGAGCACGACGACCGTGCGGTCGGTCTCGGGCAGGGCGCTGAGCTCGGTGGGACAGCGGTCCAGGAGGAAGCCGTCGATCCGGTACCAGTCGAGATAGCGGCGCGCGTCGGAGGCGATGTCGGCGAAGGCGCGCGCCCCGTAGGTCAGGTCCAGGTGGCCGAGGACTCGGACGCCCGCGTTCCGCAGCCGTCCGGCGGCTTCCAGGCAGTGCGGGTCGGGGCGGGTGCCGGGGCCGTCGGAGACGTTCAGGACGGCCCAGTGCAGCGGGGCGCCGGGGCGGGCGAGTTCGCCCCATTCCAGTGGGGCGACGAGGGGGTGGGCATAGCCGGGGATGCCGAAACCGAGGCCTAAGCCGGTGCTCGCGGTGCCGGACGGGGCGGGGGTCAGATACGGCATGCCGCCTCCATCCAGATGTCGGCGAGGGACTCCTCGAGGTTGATCCTGGGCCGCCAGCCGAGCCGGTCGCGGGCGGTGCGCACATCGGCCTGCTGCCAGCTGCCGCAGCCGTCCGGGTAGGGGTAGGAGACGGGGGCCGCGTGGTCCGGTTCGGGGCGGGGGTGGCCGATGGTGGGCCTGAGAGGGCCGGGCGGGGAGTCGAGCTCGTGGAGGGCACCGCCGTAGCCGGCGACGCGGGCGAGGACGGCTGCGGCGTCACGCAGGCGCACGGCCCGGCCGGAGCCGATGTTGATCACCCCCTGGGCGGCGGAGAGCGAGGCGGCGTGGACGGCGCGGGCGACATCGCGTACGTCGACGAAGTCGCGCTGGACGCCGAGGCCGCCGAGCTTGAGTTCGCCGTCGCCCGACTGCATGGCCCGGCGCATGGCTTCGGCGAGGCGGCCGAGCGGGGAACCGGCGGGGGTGCCGGGTCCGGCGGGTGAGAAGACGCGGAGGACCACGGCGTCCAGGCCGGAGCCGAGGACGAGTTCGGTGGCGGCGAGCTTGCTCACGCCGTACGGGCCGCCGGGGCGGGGCACGGCGTCCTCAGCGGTGGAGGAGCCGGGCTGACTGGGCCCGTACTCGGCACCGCAGCCGAGCTGCACCAGCCGGGCCCCGCAACCGCTGCGGCGCAGGGCCTCGCAGACGGTGGCGACGGCGACGGTGTTGTGCCGGGTGAGTTCGCGGGCGCCGCCGCGGGTGGCGCCGGCGCAGTTGACGACGACTCCGGGGTGGACGGCGTCCAGGAACCGGGTGAGCGCGCCGGGGCTGCCGCTGGCGAGGTCGAACCGTACGTCGGCGTCGTCGCCGCGGCCGAGTGCGGTGAGCTGTACGGCCGGGTCGGCGAGCAGGCGTTCGGCGACGAAGCGGCCGAGGTATCCGTTGGCTCCGATCAGCAGGACCCTCATCGGGCGGCTCCCGGGGCGGGTTCTCCGGTTCGGGAGGTGATCATCTGGCGTTCTCCTTATGGGGTGGTGCCGTGGGTGATGAGGTGGGCCCGCGGTGTCGGCCCCGCGGGAGGGGACGCCCGGGACGGAGGTCCCGCGCATCGGTCGGGCTCGGGCTTCGCACGGCGGTGTGCGCCGGACGGAGCCCGAGGGGTCAGGTCGCCCCGGAGGGCAGGGCGTGGGCCGAGGCCCGGGTCAGCGTGCGGGTGGCGTGGACGAGGAGGACGAGCGCGGCGCTGCCGCACACGAGAGCGGGGACGGATCCGGGTCCCCAGGCGTCGGCGACGGTCTCGACGGGGACGGCCAGGAAGGAGCAGCCGGGCAGACGGCTCGCGAAGACCGTGCCCAGCGCGAGCGCCTCGGCCAGGGCGGCTGTGCGGAGGGCGACGGCCGGGGCCTGGACGAAGCCGTGCGCGGTGAGAAGGCGGGCGAGCAGAAGGAGAGCGCCGAGGGCACCGGCTCCGGCGTACCCGGCGGGCTCGTCCAGGACCGTGCCGCACAGCGCGAGCAGGGCGGCCAGGGCACAGACGTGGAGGGTGAACACACCGAGGATCAGGGGCTTCATGGAGTCGGTGAACTCCGCGAGGCCCCGGCTGGCGGCGAGTTTGCGGCGGGCGCGTACGGAGAGGAGGTGGGCGCACCAGACGGCGGGGGCGCAGGACAGGGCGAGCGCGAGTACGGGGGCGACGGCCAGGGGCCAGAGGCCGTGGGGTCCGCCGTCGAGACCGGCGGCGAGCAGGCCGTCGCCGAGGAGGGCGTAGGCGGCCAGCCAGCAGGTCCAAGCGCGAGTACGGTCCATTGTGTCGGACGGGGCGCGCAGTGGGCCCCGTCCAAGGGCCACGCGGAGGCCGAGCGTCACCGCGAGGGCGCCGAGGGCGGCGGCCACGAGACGGGGTTGGCCGTCGGTGAGGCGTACGCCGACGACGGCCGCCGCGCACAGGGCGCCCGGCAGGAGGGCGAGCACGGCCCATCCACCGCGTGCGCCGGGCGCACTCGGCATCGGCTCGCGCTCCGTGGATTCCTCCCCGTCACGCGACACACGCGCGTACATCTCCTCGGCGAGCGAGAACACGTCCCGGTGCCGGAAGCGGGCAGCCGTACGGTCGGTCACCCCGTGCGCCTCCAGTCCGGCGGCGATCTCCAAGGGGTCCACCGCCCGCTCACAGAGCTCCCGGTGGCGATGCATCAGGGCCTTCACGGGGTCGACGGCGCCGCGTCGGGGGGCGGATCTGGGTGCGGATGCGGCGAGGCCGTCGTCGGTTGGTGGGAGGGCGACGTCGGTCGGGGCGACAAGGTCATGTGACGCCAGGAGGTCGGGTGAACTCACGGCATCCGGCGGAGGCTTCGGACCGGGCGAGCCCACGGTGCCGGGCGCACCCGACAGCCCTCCCGTACCTGCTTCGTACGCACGCAGTCCGTCCGACCTGCCCGGCCCGCCCGCTCCGCCGAGTCCGTCCACGCGAGCCGTGATGTCCGCGCGATCCATGACATCCGCGCGGTCCATGACATCCGAGCGCTTCAGCCCATCGAACTCGTCCAGCCCGTCCAACCGCAGCTCGCTCATCGCGCCCCCTCCCCCGCAGGCACCGGCTCCCCGGCCGCCGTGCCCGGAGACCTCTCCGTAGCCCGAACTGAATCCGAAGCCGAAGCCGACACCGACGCGGTCGCGGCGCCGGTCGCCTCCGCCACATCCAAAGTCACGGCAGGTGCCGACGCCGGGGCGGAACCAGGTGCAGAACCCGCTGCCGGACCAGACGCAGTCCCCGGTGCCGAATCAGTGGAAGAACCCGATGCCGGCCCAGCCACAGACCCCGAAGCCGATCCCGCACCCGAAGCCGACACCGAACCGGCACCCAGCGCCGCCCCCGCAGCCGACGTCGAACCCGCACCCGCACCCGGCGCCAACGCCGTAGCCCGCACAGGCGGCGTCACCCGCGCCGGCGCGCCGAGCGCCCAGCGCGGCCGCCCTGCGACACCCCCGCCAAGACCCGCGCCACCCGCAACCCCAGCCACGCCCGCCACTCCCGCAACCCCAGCCACACCGGCGACCCCCGCAACCCCGAGGCCCCCCGCCGCCAAGCGCGAATCGGCCCAGCGGCCGGGCACATGGCCCTCGGCGGGGGCTCCGAACGGCAGGGGTTCGCCGGTGTGGTCGAGGACGACCTTGCGTACCGGGGCGTGGGAGACGACCTCGAGGTAGATGCCACGAAATGCCGCGACGTTCTGTTCCACCGTGAAGAGTTCGAGGGCGCGTGCGCGGGCGGCCGCACCCAGGCGTGCGCGGCGCTCGGGTTCTCTCAGGAGTGCCACGCACGCTTCGGCGAGCGCCCGTGGATTGCGCGGCGGCACGACGAGACCCGTGCCGCCGATGACCTCGACGACCGCGCCCACGTCGGTGGAGACCGTGGGCCGGGCGCAGAACATGGCCTCGACCAGGCTGATCGGGAAGCCCTCGACGACGCTGGACAGCACGACCACCGCACCCGCCGCATAGGCCTCGGCCAGGTCGGGGACGGCCGGGTCGCCGACCTCCTCGAAGGAGACGGGGTTGTCGCCGACCGCGTGGACGCCGACCGCCTCGTCGGGGAAGAGCTGTGCGGCCAGAGCCTTGCAGTGGCCCAGGTAGGCGGCCGCCTCGGACCCCGCCGCCGCTCCGACGATCCTGAGCCGCGCTTTGGGCTCCGCCCGGCGGACCTCGGCGAAGGCGTGCAGGAGCGAGATCAGGTCCTTGGCGGGCTCGATGCGGCCGACCCACACCAGCGTGTACGGATCCGCGTACTCCGGCGACTCGCCCACCTCCGCGAAGCGGGCGGCGTCCATGCCCGGGTAGACCGTCCGGATCCTGGCGCGGTCGGCACCGCAGCGCTCCTGCCAGCGCCGGGCATGGGTGTTGCCGGGGGTGAGACAGGCGGCCTGACGGTAGACCTCGGCGGTCAGCCGCCGGTGGAAGGCCGCGAGCAGCGCGCGCACCGGCGGCTCTCCCGAGGCCCCGAGGTAGTGCGCCCGCAGCGGCACGCCGTACTCGGTCACCAGCAGCGGCACCCCGTGGAAGTGACGGGCCAGCAGCCCGGGCAGCGCGGCCGAGCCGCCGGCCGCCGCGTGGCACAGGTCGACCGAGCCGAGCCCGTCGTCCTCGTACCAGTCGAGTGAGAGGGGGCGCAGCGCGCGTTCCAGATGGGAGGCGACCGTCAGCAGATCCGGTACGCGAGCCTCGCGCGCCCCTCGCAGTGCGCCCGGCGCACGACAGGCGCGCTCCAGCGTCCGCACAGCGACTTCGGAGCGCAGCGCGCCGACCAGTCCGCCCTCGTCGCGGGCCAGCTCCGCGAGCCCGTACAGCGCGTTGCCGAAACGGTCCGCCTCGGCACCCGGCCCACCACCGTCGGAGGCGTTCCCCGCCCCGTCGGCCGCGCCCGGCCCACCCGAACACACCGCCGCCGCCAGCTCGCCGTACGCCTCCGCGAAGCGCCTGCGTGCCCGGCGCCCGTGGACGACCCCGTCGTCCTCGGCCGTCCACAGCGGTGCCGTACGGACCCGCCTGACCTGGGGCGGCAGCGGGATCCAGCCCTCGTCCTCCTGGCGCTCGCTCCGGCTGAGGGCGTAGATGTCGAACTCGTGTCGCTCCAGCCCACGTACGAGTCGGTCGCACCAGAGCCTGGCGTCACCGCTCACATACGGATAGCCACCCTCCGTAAGCAGTCCGATGCGCACGCGTGCACCCCCGATCTCCCGTTTGAGGAGCCGCCGTTCACCCGGCGGCTCGCAGCGGGACGAACGTATGCGGACTAGGCGGTGGTGCGACGGACGGTTGTCCATCGCACCACCAAAAGGGGTGAACGGTCGTAACTTTCCCTAGCGGGACGCGTTTTGTCGCGCTAAGGGATCAAGCGATCACGTGACGTGAGGCAGTCGGGCGGCCCCGGTCAATTCCCGGGGTACGGCCAGGGGTTGGCCTTGCACGTGATCCCGTCGAACGTCAGGAACTTGCTCTGCTGCTGCATGACGGGCGCGAGCTCGCCGTCCTTGTCGCAGGTCACATGCGGGTAGCGGAGGCGGTGGCCGATCTCGTGGTTGATCAGCATCTGCCGGTACGCGTGGATCTGATCGCCGTACGTCTTCGAGCCCTGGGCCCAGCGGTACGCGTTGATCATCACGCGCTCGGTGGAGGCCGAATCGCAGGACACGTTGTCCACGGTCGTGTCGAGCCCCGACTTGGCGCACCAGAACGCGGTGGTTCCCGGACTGGCCAGCGTAATCACGAAGTCGGGCGTCCCGGAGGAGATCCGCTCGAACGTACGGCCGCCGGCGTGGGCCCAACTCCGGTCGTCGTTCAGCGTCTTCTGCACGGCATCGGCGAACAGCGCGGCGTCCAGCCCGAGCCCCTGCTCGACATCGACCCGATAGCGGTACTTCCGTCCCGTCCCCGGCGCCTTGGCGAAGCCCTTGACCGCCTCGAACTTCCCGCCGCCCTTCAGATCCGCAGCGAGCGCGTACTTCTTGCCCATCTTCTGGTCGTACGACAACGGGGTCGCACTCGGGCTCGGCGGGCTGGACGGGGTGGGCCGGTTGTCGCTGCGCGAGGCGTCGCGCACATCGCGCTCACCGGCGCCGGCGGCCTGCGACTGCGGGGCGGTGCTGTCCTGACCGCCTGCCATCTGCCCGCCCACGACGACCGCCAGCACGGTCGTGACCGCGGCGGCCGCGATGCCGGCGAACGCCCGCTCCTTGCCCTTCGCCGTCTCCACGGCCTCGGACCCATCGCCCGGAGGCTGCTCGTGCGCCCCCTGCCGCCGCGACGCCGCGTCCCGCTCCGACTCGTCCTGCGACGGCAGGTCCCGCGGGTTGCCCGACGGCCTGTCCCGCAGCGGCTTCTCTTCGAGAGCCACCTCGACCCGGCCGTCGGCATCGGCACCCGGCGCGACACAGTGTGTCCGGCCGGGTGCGAAGACGTCGTCGACCTCGCCGAAGGCGTCGAGATAGGCCTGGCGGGGGCCACCAGGAGGCATGGTCTCCTGCCGCTGCCGGGGAATGGGGATACGGCGGCCGGAACGCTCCGGAGGCCCGCCGTACGGGGCGCCGGGGGGTGACGCCTCGCCCGGCACACCATACGGGGCCCCCTCGGGAGCCCCTTGCGCCACGCCGCGTCCGGCACCCGTCCGGCGCCCACCACCACCCAAGTGCCCCCATCCGCCACCCGCTTCACGCTGCTCGGGGTGCCCACCACGAGGGGGCGGATAACCCCTGGCCGGGGTGCCGTCCGGGAGCCGGGGGAAGCCGTGCGCGGGCGTGCCGTCGGGGAGACGCGGCATCCCGTGCGCCGGCGTGCCGTCGGGAAGAGTCGGGAAACCGTGCGCGGGGGTGCCGTCAGGGAAACGCTGCCCCTGCTGCCCGGGCGCGCCCCCGCCGAATCGCGGAATCCCCTGGCCGGGGGTCGCGTCGTACCTGCGGGGCAGCGGAGCACCACCCGCCGACTGCGCCCCTGCCGAAGCGGTCGGAGCCCATGCGCCCCGGGCGCCCGGAGGAGCCGACCTGCTCGTGCCTTGGCCCCCCGGGCCCCTCTGGGCCTCCGCCGCTCGCGGCGCCACCGGTCCGCGGTCGTCCGTCCCGGCGGACGCCGCCGTCCGCGCTGCCCTGCTGTCGTTCGTGTCGCCTTTCGGCGCCCGCCCCTTGCGGCTGTGCCGTCCCACGCCGCGCCTCAGCTCCCCACGCCGCGAGAGCCCGATGGCGGACCCTCGGCGGCCGATCCGGCACCGTCGGCACCGACCGAGTCGGCACCGACCGAGTCACCGCCGCCCACCGAACCACCCTCACTCGAATCGTCAACAGAGGCCGAACCCGAAACCGCGGCACCGGCCGAAGCCGGACCCGAACGGGAACCCGAACCGAAACCCGAAGGGGAATCCCCATCCAGATCCCAGTCCCGCGACCCTGACCCCGAACGCGAACCCGAACCCGGAGAACCTGAACCCATCGAAGCCGATTCCGCCCCGTCCGCCAACTGTCCCGTATCCGCGAGCAGTTCACGAAACGCGGCGGCAACCGTCTCCGGGTACTCCATCATCGCCACATGCCCCGCGTCCGGCAGGGAGACGAGGCGGGAGTCGCGGAAGGAGCGGGCGGCGCGCTGGGCCATGCGGTAGCCGACGAGTTGGTCGCGGCGGCCGTAGACGAGGAGGGTCGGGGCGAGGACACGCTCGGCCTGGCGCCAGAGCGAGTGCTGCCCGCCCAGCGTGTACGCGTCCACGAGCCCACGGGCGGAACGCGTCAACGCGTCCCACATGTACGGCAGTTGGAGGCGCCGCTCCATCTCCTCGACGGCGTTGCGGAAGCCCTCGTCCGTGACGCGGCCGGGGTCGCCGTAACAGAGCGCCGTGACGCCCCGTACGCGCTGTTCGGCGCTCCAGCCCTTGGTGAAGCGGGTGAAGAGCGCCGACACGCCCGGCAGCGCGAGCATCGCGGTGGGCACGGCGGTCCGCTGGACGAGGATCTCCGGCAGTGCGGGCGACACGAGGGTCAGGGTGCGGACGAGATCGGGGCGCAGGGCTGCGACACGGGTCGTGATCGCGCCGCCGAGGGAGTTGCCGAAGAGGTGCACGGGGCCGCGCCCGGCGGCGTCGAGGTGACGGATGACCGCGCGCGCGTGTCCCGTGACGGAGTAGTTGCCGTCGTCCGGCGGCGGCGAGTCGCCGAAGCCGGGCAGATCGATCGCCTCGCCGTCGACCACCTCGTCGAGCTCCTGCATCAGCGCGGACCAGTTCTGCGAGGAACCGCCCAGGCCGTGCACGTACAGGGCGGGCGGCAGTCCTTCGCGCGCCGGCGGTCTCGATCGCACCGACAGGGTGATCCCGGGCAGCCGTACCGACCTCAGCCGCTCGCCGGGCGCCACGCGCACGGCACTCGCCTTCGGCGACGCGGTGGCGGTCAGCAGGGACGGCAGCTCGGTCGAAGACATGCGGCAATGTTACGAGACGATCACGCAGTGGCTCATGTGTTCGCCGTCACAGACCACGACACAAATCGGCCACCTGTCACGGGACAGCCACCGGACCGCACCGCGACGCACGGCGCACGCGCGGGCCGAACCGCACGGCACACGCGATGGCACACGCGCGTGCCCGACCACATAGCGCCACCTTCCCCCGTCTCCTAGGCTCACAAGCAGGGCATCCGTGCCCGTAAACAGGGCATCCGGGCTCGCGAACAGGGCACCCGTACGCTGCCCGCCGCCCCGGGAGACGTTCCGGCGACTCCAGGGCGACACGGCACCGCGCCAGGGCAGCATGAGGAAGGGGAACCCACGATGGCCGTTGACCCGACCGATCCCGACACCTTCACCGAGGAGGAAGCCGTGGAGTTCGACGACGTCGAGGCTCCCGAGGCCGATGCCGCCGAGCAGCACACGGACGTCGCCCCGGACCGGGACGACCCGCTGACCGACGCGGACCCGGACGCCGCCAACGAGGCCGACCTCGCGGAACAGGCCCGCGTGGTCTCCCTCGACGAGGACGACTACCGGTAACCCGACCCTCACCAGGGACGACGACCGGTGACGAGAAAGGGCTTCCTTCTGCCCGTCATGCTCCCGTTTGGCGTGGTACGCGGCACTTTCCCCGGCGTCCGGTCCGTGAAATTCTGCGCTCGCACCGCGCACACCCGGGTTACCGAAAAGTACGATGGCGGCGCGGCGCACACCCGCATGTGGACGATCTTGGGAGGCGGCGTGACAGCCATCGAGCAGACAGAGGCGGCGCGCCCGCGGGGCACACGCCTGCCGCGCCGAGCCCGACGGAACCAGTTGCTGGGCGCCGCCCAGGAAGTCTTCGTGGCCCAGGGCTACCACTCGGCCGCGATGGACGACATCGCCGAGCGCGCCGGAGTCAGCAAGCCGGTGCTCTACCAGCACTTCCCCGGCAAGCTCGACCTCTATCTGGCCCTGCTGGACCAGCACTGCGAGTCCCTCATCCACGCCGTACGCAGCGCGCTCGCGTCGACGACCGACAACAAGCAGCGTGTCCGGGCCACGATGGACGCCTACTTCGCGTACGTCGAGGACGAGGGCGGCGCGTTCCGGCTGGTCTTCGAGTCGGACCTGACGAACGAGCCCGCCGTGCGCGAGCGCGTCGACAAGGTCACCAACGAGTGCGCCGAGGCCATCTGCGAGGTCATCGCCGAGGACACCGGCCTCTCGCGCGCGGAGTCGATGCTCCTCGCCTCGGGCCTGGGCGGTCTCTCCCAGGTGGTGGCGCGGTCCTGGCTGCACAGCGACCGCAGCGTCCCGCGCGAGCAGGCGGTCCAGCTCCTGGCCTCGCTGGCCTGGCGCGGCATCGCCGGCTTCCCCCTGCACGGCATCGATCAGCACTGACCGCCGGACCAGGCCGGCGCGGCACCGCCGACTGGCACGGCACCGCCTCGGTCCGGGGTTTGTTCCCGCGTTCTGTTCGCTCCTGGCGTTCTCAGGCGGAGCGTGTACGTCCCCTCACCGGGCTAATGTGTGCTGCGTACGGCGCGGAAGCCCGCGCATTTCACTGACCGTCGGAGGGACATAGCCGTGGAGGTCAAGATCGGCGTGCAGCACGCGCCCCGCGAGATCGTTCTGGAGAGCGGTCAGAGTGCCGAGGAGGTCGAGCGTGCCGTTGCCGACGCGCTGGCCGGCAAGTCGGCCCTGCTGAGCCTCACGGACGAGCACGGCCGCAAGGTCCTGATCCCGGCGGACCGTCTCGCCTACGTCGACATCGGCGAGTCGGCCGTCCGCAAGGTGGGCTTCAGCGCGCTGTAGTCAAGAGGCGCGAGAGGCGTACGGAGGGGGCCCGGTGGTGTGAAACCACCGGGCCCCCTCCGTACGCCCGGACCTCATGACCCCCACGGCCCGAATCGCACAGAGCCGCCACATCTCATCCACAGTCGATGATTGCGCTCCCCGACTCGCGGGTAGTACCGGCTACGACCGATTTGCCCAGGCCAGGCCGTGCGGGAGGGAACCCGATCATGTTCTTGGAAGCACTCGGATCCGCACTTCTCGGCTTCGCCCTCGCCTGTGCCGTCGCCTACCGCCTGCCGCACCGTCTGCCGCCCCGCACCCTGGTCCTGCCGACCGGCACGGCGGGCGGCCTCTTCGGCGCCTTCCTGACGCACACGGCACTGGGCTCCGTGAACTACCTGGTGATCCTCACCGGCGCACTGATCGTCGCGGCGGCCTCCCTGTCCCTGCTGCTGCGCCCGACGGAACGATTTCGACGCAGCAGCTCGGCGACGGCCTGAGAAGGCCGGCCCGGCGGGGGCGAAGCCGCCCGCCGAGGGGCGCGGGGAACGGCGCGACCAGCCACGACGAACCCCGCACCCGCCGGACGACAGCTCACCCGACGGCGACTAGGCGCCCCGCTCAGGCCGCGAGGCCCAGCGCGGCCATCCTCTTGGTGTGCGCCTCGGTGATCCGCGAGAACATCCGTCCGACCTCGGCCAGATCGAACCCGTCGGCGACACCCCCCACGAGCATCGTGGACAGGGCGTCCCGGTCGGCCACCACCCGCTGCGACTGCGACAGCGCCTCGCCCATCAACCGCCGTGCCCACAGCGCCAGTCGGCCGCCCACCCGCGGGTCCTCGTCGATCGCGGCGCGCACCTTCTCCACGGCGAACCCGGCGTGTCCCGTGTCGTCGAGCACGGCGAGCACCAGCCCGCGCGTGTCCGAGTCGAGGTGCGCCGCGACCTCCCGGTAGAAGTCACTGGCGATCGAGTCGCCGACGTACGCCTTGACGAGCCCCTCCAGCCAGTCCGACGGCGCGGTCTGCCGGTGGAAGCCGTCGAGCGCGTCGACGAACGGCTCCATGGCCCGCGTCGGCTCCTCGCCGATCTCCGTGAGCCGGCCGGCGAGCCTCTCGAAGTGATGGAACTCGGCCGCCGCCATCTTCGCCAGCTCCGCCTTGTCGACGAGGGTCGGCGCCAGCTTCGCGTCCTCCGCGAGCCGTTCGAACGCCGCCAGCTCCCCGTAAGCCAGCGCGCCCAGCAGATCCACCACCGCGGCGCGGTACTGCGGATCGGTGGCGGCCCGGGCCCAGTCCTGGGCGGCGATCCCGGTGACCTCGGCGGTGTCGGCGGCGTCGGCGGACTCGCCGCCGGTGGCGTTCTCAGGCTTGTCAGACGTGGTCATGAAGCGCACAATAGCCCGCCCCGCGCACGGCGGAAGGGGCCGGTCATCCGGTGTCCCCCGCAGTGTGACGACGACTACGTGACCAAATCGGCCATCGCATATGCGCGATTCCGGGGTATGGTGGTAATGCGCCTGCTGGTACGTCGACGTAGTTCGATCGTTCGACCGTTCCTCGACAGGCCGCACGCATGAGGATGCCCGGTCGGTGGCCCGATCGGCTCCGACCCGACAGCCCTCCTTTTCCGTACGGCATTCTGCGTACGGCGTACGGAGGGAACCCCTCAGCGGTATGAGCGCTAGAGCGTCGGCAGTGGTCCCGTGCCACACGGTCCGCCCGTGAGGCGGCCGACGTCCCCGGCACGGTCCCGACACGACCCCCGCGCTCGCCTCGCACCGCGTACACAGAAGAGGCAGCACCCTGACTACGACTTTTCGAGATCTCGGAATCTTTCCCGAGACGGCCGAGGCCCTTGAGGCCGTCGGCATCATCAGCCCCTTTCCCATCCAGGAGATGACGCTCCCGGTCGCCCTCACCGGCACCGACATCATCGGCCAGGCCAAGACCGGCACCGGCAAGACACTGGGCTTCGGCCTCCCGCTCCTCGAGCGCGTCGTCGTCCCCGCCGATGTCGAGGCCGGCCGCGCCAAGCCCGAGGACCTCGTCGACTCGCCGCAGGCCCTCGTCGTCGTCCCCACACGCGAGCTGTGCACCCAGGTCACCAACGACCTGCTGACCGCCGGCAAGGTACGCAACGTCCGCGTCCTCGCGATCTACGGCGGCCGCGCCTACGAGCCCCAGGTGGAGGCCCTCAAGAAGGGCGTCGACGTCGTCATCGGCACTCCCGGGCGGCTCCTCGACCTCGCGGGCCAGAAGAAGCTGAACCTGAAGCACGTCAAGTGCCTGGTGCTCGACGAGGCCGACGAGATGCTCGACCTGGGCTTCCTGCCCGACGTCGAGAAGATCATCAACATGCTTCCGGCGCGCCGCCAGACGATGCTGTTCTCGGCGACCATGCCGGGCGCGGTCATCGGCCTCGCGCGCCGCTACATGTCGCAGCCCACCCACATCCGTGCCACGGCACCGGACGACGAGGGTGCGACGGTCGCGAACACCAAGCAGCACATCTACCGCGCGCACAACATGGACAAGCCCGAGATCGTCTCGCGCATACTGCAGGCCGACGGCCGGGGACTGGTCATGGTCTTCTGCCGTACGAAGCGCACGGCGGCCGACCTCGCCGACCAGCTCAAGCAGCGGGGCTTCGCCTCCGGCGCGGTCCACGGCGACCTCGGCCAGGGCGCCCGCGAGCAGGCTCTGCGCGCCTTCCGCAACGGCAAGGTGGACGTCCTCGTCTGCACCGACGTCGCCGCCCGCGGCATCGACGTCGAGGGTGTCACCCACGTCATCAACTACCAGTCCCCCGAGGACGAGAAGACGTACCTGCACCGCATCGGCCGTACGGGCCGCGCGGGTGCCAAGGGCATCGCGATCACCCTCGTCGACTGGGACGACATCCCGCGCTGGCAGCTCATCAACAAGGCGCTGAACCTCGGGTTCAACGACCCGCCGGAGACGTACTCCACCTCCCCGCACCTCTTCGAGGAGCTCGACATCCCGGCGGGCACCAAGGGTGTCCTGCCGCGCTCCGAGCGCACCCGGGCCGGCCTTGAGGCCGAGGAGCTGGAAGACCTCGGCGAGCCGGGCGGGCGCGGTCCGCGTGGGCGTGGCGGCCGTGGCAGTGGTTCTTCCGGCCCGTCGTCCGCCGAGCGCGAGCGTGAGCGCCCGGCGCGTACGCCTCGCCGCCGGCGCCGTACGCGCGGTGGCGCCACCCCCGACGGGGTGTCCCCGGAGGCCGCCGCGGTCACGGAGCCGTCGGAGTCCGCGCAGACGCCGGGCATCGACGCCGCCGAGTCCGAGGCCCGTACGCCCCGTCGTCGCCGCCGTACGCGTGCCGGGGTGAACCCCGGTGCCGAGACTGTGGTCGAGGGTGCGCCCGCCGAGCAGGCCGAGGCCGTGGTCGAGACCGTCGCGGGTCCGCCCGTCGAGTCGGTCGAGGAGGCCGCGAAGCCGCGTCGCCGCCGTACGCGCAAGTCGGTGGAGGCCGTCGAGGCGCCCGTCGCCGAGGTCGCGCCGAGCGCGGAGGCCTCGCTCGACACGGCCGAGGGCGCGAGCGCCGTCGAGGCGCCCGTGAAGCCCCGTCGGCGGACGCGGAAGGCCGCCGAGGCCGTCGTCGAGGCGACGGACAGCGTGGCCGAGGCCGCCGTCGACACCGTTGACACCGTCGAGGCGCCCAAGACGCGTCGCCGGACCCGCAAGGCCGTGGCGCCTGCCGCCGAAACCGTGGTGGAGGCTGTCGCCGAGGAGGCCGCGCCCGCGCCCCGTCGCCGGACCCGCAAGGCCGCGGCGCCCGCCGCCGAGGCCGCGCTGGACACGGCCGAGGGTGCGGCCGTCGCCGAGTCGGACGCCGAGGCTCCGGCCAAGCCGCGTCGCCGGACCCGTAAGGTCGCCGCGCCGGCCGAGGCCGTGGTGGAGGAGGCCGTCGCCGAGGAGGCTGTGGTCAAGCCCCGTCGGCGGACGCGGAAGGCCGCCGAGGCCGTCGTCGAGGCGACGGACGGCGTGGCCGAGGCCGCCGTCGAGGCTACGACGCCTCGTCGCCGGACCCGGAAGGCTGCGGCCACGGCCACGGCCGAGGGTGCGGTGCCGGCCCAGCCCACGGAGGAGCAGGCCACCAAGCCGCGTCGTACGCGTAAGGCGGCGGCTCCGGCTGTCGTCGAGGAGGCTGCGGCTGAGGCTCCTGCGCCGCGTCGGCGGGCTCGGAAGGCTGTCGCTGCCGCGGAGGCCGCGGAGAGCTGAGGCTCTTCAGTCGAGTGAAGGTCCGGTCCCCTGTCCGGGGGCCGGGCCTTCGGCGTTTCTCGGGTTTCCTCGCCCCCGCCGCCCCTACCCGTCCCATCCTTCAGGGGCTGTGCCCCTTCGACCCCCTGGCGCCTAATAGCCCGGGGATGCGTGTAATCGGGCGGGTGCTGGTTGTGAGTGGTTGCTCGCGCCGTTCCTCGCGCCCCTGCGGGGGGCCGCCTGAGGGGCCGCCAGGGGGCCCAGGGGCTGTGCCTCTTCGACCCCCTTGCGCCTCATAGCTCGGGGATGAGTGTGATCGGGCGGGTGCGGGTCGTGAGTGGTTGCTCGCGCCGTTCCTCGCGCCCCTGCGGGGGGCCGCCTGAGGGGCCGCCAGGGGGCCCAGGGGCTGTGCCTCTTCGACCCCCTTG